>CAUTOT010000010.1:0-22143 GCA_963539765.1 uncultured Atopobium sp.
GATTGCTCAGGGCCTGCTCTCTAACGGCGTAACTTCTTGGCTTCCAACAACACTAACCGCAAGCGTTCAGCAAACTGGCGATGCTTGTGAGTCCGTTGCTGATGCAGCAGAGGGAATTGCGGCAAACGGTATTGACGCTGCTCGCATCCAGGGCATCTTCCTAGAGGGGCCTTTCTTTACCGAGAAACACAAGGGTGCCCAGAATCCTGCGTACTTCCTTGATCCAGATGTAGAGGTCTTTGATGAGTGGCAGGAGCGTGCCGACGGCTGGATTGCCAAGATTGCTATTGCTCCAGAGCGCGATGGCGCTCCAGAGTTCTGTGCAGAGATGGCAGACCGCGGTGTTCATGTTGCACTTGGTCACTCCGATGCAACGTATGAGGAAGCTCTTGCCTGCGTAAACGCTGGTGCAGACATCTTTGTTCATACCTATAACGGCATGAGCGGTCTTCACCACCGTGAGCCAGGTATGGTTGGTGCTGCAATGACCACCCACGGTACCTATGCAGAGGCTATTTGCGACGGCCATCACCTTAATCCTATTGCTGTTCGCGCTCTGGTAAATGCAAAGGGATATGATCATACCGTTCTTATTACAGACTGCATGCGTGCAGGTGGTATGCCTAATGGACAGTACAAACTTGGCGATTTCCCTGTTGTTGTTGAAGGCGGAACTGCTCGTCTGATGGATGAGTCTCATAGCCTTGCTGGTTCAATCCTTCGTCTGTTTGAAGGCGTGAAGAACGTCTTTGACTGGGGTATTGTTTCTGCTGAAGAAGCGGTTCGTATGGCTTCAGAAAACCCAGCTCGCTCCTGTGGAATTGATGATGTTTGTGGCTTCATCCGTCCTGGATATGATGCTGACTTTATTGTTATTACAAAAGATCTTCAGCTTGAAGAGACGTTCCTTGGAGGAAAGAGCGTTTACAAGGCTTAAGCAGCAAATCTTGAGTAATGCAAACTAAAGGAAGCCTATGGAGTTCTATTCCCATAACTATTTAATTCACCATGCAACAGTATTTGACTGGACTCAGCTTGTTCTATTTGGCCTTGTTGCACTTCTAATGATCTTCTCGCTTGTGCATTACATGCGTGATAGAAAGAATTCTAAGTATCGTGAGCTGGCGCTTATTGCGCTGTTCTCATTAATCTTTCTTGGACTTCTACAGCTTGATCGTGTGCTAGAGGTCAATCAGACAAGTAAGCACTATGAGTCAATTGTTTCCTCACAAGAAAGCTTCGCTCGACGTCTTGAGGTTGATTTTGACCACGTGTACGTTGCCTTTGATAGCCAGGGAAATCCCTCGTATCTTGAGGTTGACGGTAAGTATTATCACGTTTTGAAAAATACCGAGAATGACTATGTCATTGAACAGATCAATCTCATTGGTAATGACATTAAGCATGTAGAGGAGTAGATCGATGAACTTTTATTTAGAAGTTGCCATTAAATTGTGCATCGGTCTTTTCTCGCTTGTTCTGGCAATTAACGTCAGCGGAAAAGGAAACCTAGCACCAACTGCAGCAATTGACCAGGTTCAAAACTTTGTACTTGGCGGCATTGTTGGCGGCATGATCTACAACAGTTCAATTACCATTTTGCAGTTCACCCTTGTCCTGCTTATTTGGCTCATTATTGTTATGGTTCTTAAATGGTTGAGAACAAACAATATGCTGGTCAAGCAGTTGATTGATGGACGTCCTGTTATTGTTATTGATAAGGGCAAGCTGCTTGTAGACAACTGTAGGTCTATGGGTCTCACTGCCTACGATGTGTCGCTGAAGCTTCGCCAGGCAGGAGTGAATTATATCTCAGACGTTAAGCGTGCCATTCTTGAGCAAAATGGACAGTTGATTATTGTTAAAAAAGGAGAAGAGAACGTTAGATTCCCGCTTATTACTGACGGACAAGTTCAGACGAACATTCTTGAGACGCTGGACCTGGAAGAGAATTGGCTTGAAAGAGAACTTGAGCATCAAGGTTATAAGTCTGCTTCAGAGGTTTATTTGGGTGAGTATAATAGTGGAGCTCTGATTATTACTCCGTATGCGGAGAAAGATCAGTAGCTTAGCAAGAGATAAAACAGTTAACCTGTTTATTCCAATTCCGTTTGTGGAAAAGATAAGAAATTTATCGTTGACTTGAATTGGAATATGTATACTAAGGCTAACTTTTAGAAAGCGGACTGTCGGAAGACAGCCCGCTTTCGTGCTAAAGGGGAAGCATGAATGCATGTTCAGATGATGAGAAGTGAGTAGAAAGGCAAAGAAGTGAGGAGAAACATGGGTTTATCGCCATGTTTTTATGCTTGGTAGTGAGGACAATCGCACGATTTTGTTTGAAGAATTTGGCACTATATCGTATTGGTTTTTATAGTTTTGGGAGATGTAACATGAATTTGAATCCAACCGTTTCTCGTCGTAGCGCACTTGTAGCTTCCGCTTTTGGCGTGAGTGCTATTCTTGCTGGCTGCAAGCCTGAGGCTCAAAAGCAAGAAGGAGCTTCTGATAATAAAGACCAGAAGAAGCTCAACATTGTTGCAAGTTTTTATCCTATGTACGATTTTGCAAAGCGCATTGCTGGCGATCATGCTGAGGTAACATGTCTAGTTCCAGCAGGTACTGAGCCACATGATTGGGAGCCTTCCAGCAAGGATATGAAGACTATCCAGGAAGCAGACTTCTTGATTTACAACGGTGCTGGTATGGAGCACTGGGTCAAGGACGTACTTGATGGACTTGGTTCTGGCACAAAACTTACAGCAGTTGAGACCAGCAAAGACGTCAAACTTCTTGAGCTTGAAGAAGACGATGATCACGATCATGAGGAGAAGAAAGATGACCATCATCACGACCATGACCATGGTGGAACCGATCCTCACGTTTGGCTGAGCCCTCTGAATGCAAAGATTCAGATGAAGAATATTTGTGATGCTCTTTCCGAGAAGGACTCTGAGCACAAGTCAGAGTATGCTGCCAATCTTGATAAAGCAAATGCAGACTTTGATACGCTTGATAGTGAGTTCCACAAGGGTCTGGATTCACTACCTAACAAGACCATTGTTGTTTCTCACCAGGCATTTGGTTATTTGTGCGAGGCTTATGGTCTCACTCAGATGCCTATTGAGGGTGTTGAGGCAGATGCAGAGCCAAATGCTCAGGAAATGAAAGAGATTACTGAGTTCGTAAAAGAGCATAATGTAAAGGTTATTTTTACGGAGGAACTGGTAAGTCCTAAGGTTGCTCAGGCAATTGCTGAGGCAACAGGCGCTCGTGTTGAAGAGCTCAACCCACTTGAGGGTCTTACTGACGAGGAGCTTAAGGCAGGCGAGGATTACCTGTCTGTTATGCGTGACAACCTCAAGGCTCTTGAGGGCGCTCTCGCATAGTGTGTTGCCAGCTTAGGCTGGATGTTTGGAGGACGTGTTGCAGGAAAGTCAGATAGCCGTTTCGCTTCAAGACGTGAGTTTTTCTTACAAGAAGACGCGTGTCTTAAGCGATGTAAATTTAGACGTTCATCAAGGTGAGATTTGCGCGCTTATTGGTGATAACGGAGCTGGTAAATCTACGCTCTCTCGAATTGTGGTGGGTGAGCTTGAACCTACAAGTGGTAAGTCACTTCTTTTTGGAACGCCCTCGACTCGGTTTAAAGACTGGGAGCGTGTAGGCTATGTCCCACAGCTCCCTTCAGAATCGGTTAATCGCTTTCCTGCAAGCGTCGTCGAGCTTGTGGACGCAAGTCAGTATGCTCGTGCAAAAAAGATAAAGATGAGCGCAAAAGAGCGTCGCGAGCGTACGCTTGAGGCGCTTGATCTTGTGGGTATGACTGACTTTTCTACTCGTATTATCAGGGAACTCTCTGGAGGACAGCTCCAGAGAGTTCGCCTTGCCTGCGCGCTGGTAGGAAACCCATCACTACTTATCCTGGACGAGCCTACAACTGGTCTTGATAAAGAGAGTCGCAATCATTTCTATAACTTAGTGCGAGAAGCCCATGCAGCTCGAGATCTTGCGGTACTTATTGTTACGCATGATCTTGCAGCTCTTGATGCGCTGGCTTGTCGAGTTGTTGAAGTTGCTGACCACAAAGCTACAGAAATTGCAGGTAGGGGTCACGGTCATGATCACTGTGCAGTTCATGGAGCTCACTGTGACCTTGACTCTCATCATGTCCACGACCACAATCGCGGAAAATTAGATGATTTTGCTTTAACGGAGTCCCTTGGTCCTGCGTCCGACGTTGTTCAAGATGCCCAAGACTCGCATGAGAGGAGGGCATAAATGTTTGAATACGTATTTATGCAGCGAGGAATTCTTGTAGGAATTCTTCTGGGAGCAATTATCCCGCTTGTAGGCGTTACGGTTGTATTGAAGCGCCTCTCTATGATTGGCGATGCTCTTTCACATACCTCTCTTGCAGGTGTTGCAGGCGGCATGATTGCAGGTATTAATCCTGTTGCCGGAGCAATTGCCGCTTGTTTGGGTGGTGCGCTTTGTGTTGAGGGAGTGCGTCGTCACTTTAAAGATCAGTCAGAGCTTGCAGTTGCTATTGTTATGGCAGCAGGCATTGGTCTAGCAGGTGTTTTGTCAGGTTTTGTTCCCAATTCATCAAGCTTCAACAGCTTTATGTTTGGCTCAATTTTGACCGTGAGCGAGCAAGAAGTTCAGATGATTGTGGCCATCAGTGTACTTGCTGTTGCTTTTTGTTTCTTCCTCAGAAAAGAACTTTTCTTGATGTCTTTTGACGAGCGTCATGCCCGTTGTGTAGGTGTGCCTGTAAGCCTTATTAACTTTGGCTTTGTTATCGCAGTAGCTTTGGTGGTTGCTGTAGCAGCAAGAACGGTTGGCTCACTTATTGTTTCATCCATGATGGTAGTTCCTGTTGCCTGTGCTTTGCAGATTTCCCGCAGCTGGAAGCAATGTTGTTTGTATGCAAGCACAGTGGGTATGCTGACCTCACTTGGTGGACTTGTTGTCTCCTATGAGCTTGGCCTTAAACCTGGAGGAACCATCGTTCTTCTCGCGGTTGTTACGCTTTTGTTTATCTTTCTGGTAAAAAGGGTTGTGCTGCTGCTCAAAACTCGCACAGTGTGATACTCTGAACAAAGTGCGTTGACGGAGAGGTCTGCCGGAGCACGTTGTGAACAGAGAGGGTGTTCGTGGTTGAGAAACACCTGCACAGCGCTGGTAGAGTTCACTCCCGAGCTACAACCTGAACGGCGTCATTGCTTAGTAGGGAAGTCGTCTGCCTAACGAGACTAGGCTTTCAAGTGGATTGCACAGAGAGAAAACTGCGCAATCAACCGAGGTGGTACCGCGGAAATTTTCCGTCCTTGGGCATATGCTCAGGGACGGTTTTCTATTGAAAGGGTAATTACATGGGAATGTCTGAGGAACTCTCGGCAATTCGCGAGCAAGTACTTGAAGGAATTGCTAAGGCAACAAACCTTGAAGCACTTGAGAAGGTGCGCGTTGCATCAATGGGAAAGAAGGGCTCTCTTACCGCAATTATGCGTATGATGGGTCAGGTTCCCGCAGATCAGCGCCCTCAAATGGGTCAGCTTGCAAATACCGTTTGTGCTAACGTTGAGACCGCTATTCGCGAGCGTCAGCTTGCCTTAAAGCGAGAAGCCCTTGAGGCTCAGCTTAATGCTGAGGCAACTGATATTACCCTTCCAGGTCGTCGTCTGAGCCCTGGTACTCAGCACCTCATTGAGCAGGTACGTGAGGAGATGGAAGACATCTTTATCAGCATGGGCTACACCATTGAGACAGGCCCTTATGTTGAGACTACCTACTACAACTTCACAGCGCTGAACGCTCCTGAAGATCACCCAAGCCGCTCTGGTAAGGATACGTTCTACGTAGTAGACAACGCGCCAGAAGGTAAAGAATCGCACGTACTGGGCGAGTCCGACGTGCTTCTTCGTACGCAGACTTCTGGCGTACAGGTACATACCATGGAGACAAAAGAGCCTCCTATTTACATGATTTGCCCTGGTACGGTATTCCGTCCTGACACAGCAGACGCTAACCACCTGCCTCAGTTTACGCAGATGGAAGGCCTTGTTGTTGATGAGGGAATCACCTTTGGTGACCTCAAGGGCACCCTTGACCACTTTACTCGTGAGATCTTTGGTAAGGACCGCGCTACCCGCTATCGTCCTCACTTCTTCCCATTCACCGAGCCAAGCTGCGAGGTAGACGTTTCTTGTGGTGTTTGCCACGGTGAGGGCTGCCGTTTCTGCAAGAACACGGGCTGGCTTGAGATTCTTGGTTGCGGCATGGTTGACCCTAATGTCTTCAAGTACTGCGGTATTGATTCCGAGAAGTACACAGGCTTTGCCTTTGGCATTGGTGTTGAGCGTGTTGCAGCGCTTCGTTATGACCTTCCTGACCTGCGCATGCTCATCTCTGGTGACCAGAGAGTTCTGCGTCAGTTCTAATCATCGGCGTCTTACTAGAAAGGCAATCACATGCGTGTATCTTATGAATGGCTGAAGACGCTCGTTGATCTTCCTCAGGATCCAAAAGACCTTGAGCGCGAGTTTGTGCGCACTGGTACTGAGGTTGAAGCGGTAGAGCGTGTTGGCGCTAACCTTGACTATGTTGTTACTGCTCAGGTTGTAAGCAAAGAGCCTCATCCTGATTCTGATCACATGTACGTCACCCTAGTTGACGTGGGCAACAACAATGTGGATAAGGACGGAAATCCTGTTCCTCTACAGATTGTTTGTGGCGCCCAGAACTTTAATCAGGGAGACCACATTGTTACCGCAATGATTGGTGCAGTACTTCCTGGAGACTTTAAGATTAAAAAGTCCAAGCTGCGTGGCGTTGAGTCTTGCGGCATGAACTGCTCTTCTCGCGAGCTGGGTCTTGGCGATGACCAGAGCGGCATTATGATTCTTCCTGAGGATGCTCCAATTGGTATGCCGCTTACGGATTACCTGGGCATGTCTGACGTTGTTCTTGATTGTGAGATTACCCCTAACCGTCCTGACTGCCTCTCTATGACAGGTATGGCTGTTGAGGTTTCCGCAATGTATGACATCGATACCCACATTGAGCTTCCAAGTGTTGCCTCTGAGTCTGGTGCAGATGCATCTGAGCAGGTAGATGTTACTATTGCTGACCCTGAGCTCTGCTCAAGGTACACCGCTCGCGTGGTTCGCAACGTCAAGATTGGCCCAAGCCCTGAGTGGCTGGCTCGCCGCGTTACGGCTTGTGGTGGTCGCTCTATTAACAACGTTGTTGATGTTACTAACTACGTGATGTACCTGACTGGCCAGCCTCTGCACGCCTTTGACCTTGGAAAACTTACCAAGGAAGATGGCAAGTATCACATTGTGGTTCGCGCCGCAGAAGACGGTGAGCACATTGTGACGCTTGACGGAGAAGACCGTGAGCTCACGTCCGATATGACGGTCATTACTGATAACGGTAAGACTCCTATTGCGCTTGCTGGTGTTATGGGCGGCTTGGATTCTGAAATTACCGAGAATACCGTTGATGTCCTTTTGGAGTCTGCGGTCTTTGATAACGGACACATTAGCCGTACCAGTAGAAACCTTGACCTTATGAGTGAGGCTTCTATTCGCTACGAGCGCCTTGTGGATCCAAACGGCTGCGCATCTGTTGCAGATATTGCAGCAGCTCTCTTTGAGGAGTGCTGTGGCGCTGAGGTTTGCCCAGGTATCGTTGATGTGTATCCAAAGGTAAAAGAGGCAGTAACTATTACGCTTCGTCCAGAGCGCGTTTGTGCACTTGCAGGTGCTCAGATTCCAGAAGAGTTTATGGTTTCTCGCCTTACGCGTCTTGGCTGCAAGGTTACGCCTGCAGACAACGGTGAGTTGAGCGTTGTTGCTCCTACAAACCGCCCAGATCTTACACGCGAGGTTGACCTGATTGAGGAGATTGTTCGCCTGTGGGGTGAAGGTGATATTGAGGCTACGCTTCCTGCTGCTAGAAACCATGCTGGCGGCCTGACTTCAGAGCAACGTCAGATTAGAAAGATCGGTCGCACGCTGCGCGCTCTTGGCTTGAACGAGACAAAGTCGTATCTGTTTGCAAGTCCAGATGACCTCTCTAAGCTTGGTATGAGCGAAGAGGGAAGAGGCGTCCCGGTAAAGGTTATGAGCCCACTTGTTGCTGACCAGTCTGAGATGCGCCGCTCCATTGTTCCAGGCCTTCTACGCTCTATTGCATACAACCTTGCTCATGGTGTCTCTAATATTGCCATGTATGAGCTGGGCCGCGTACTCTTTGGACATAAGGATAAGAGCCAGCCAGATGAGCCAAGCTATGTCTGTGGCGTATTGGTTGGTCGTCCAGCAGATGACGCTTGGAATGCTAAGTATCCAGCCTACGATTTCTTTGACGCCAAGGGTATTGTTGAGGGTCTGCTTAAGGCACTTCGCATCCCTAAGGTTCGTTTCCGTGTAGCTGAGCCAGAGCAATACGGTTGGCTGCAGCCTGGTCGCGCTGCTGAGATTCTTGCAGGTAGCGAGACAATCGGTTGGGTTGGAAACATTCATCCTTTGTCGCTCCAGAACTTTGACATTGAGGTTCCAGTCATTGCCTTTGAGATTTCTGTTGCGTCACTTTTGCGTCTTTCTCAGAAAGACCTTCCTATTGTTGAGCCTCCAACCTACCCAGGCATCTCCATTGACCTGGCAATTGTTGTTGACGAGAGCGTTACTGCTGAGCAGTTGGTTCAGCGTTTGAAGTCTGCTGGTGGCAAGCTCCTCTGCGACATCAGACTCTTTGACGTGTACCGCGATCCGCTGCGTGTTGGTGAGGGCAAGAAGTCCATGGCCTTCTCGCTCACGTATCGTGCAGACGACAGAACGCTTACTTCAGAAGAGGTCGAGAAGACCCATACAAAGCTTGTGGAGAAGGTTCTTCGTTCTACCGGCGGAGAAATTCGCGGATAAGCAGGTAATTGTAGTGCCAAGTTGGAACGTACATATTGCTCATGCTGACCGGCTCCTTGAGAAAGGAGCCGGTTGCTTGGGTGTAGATATTCACTACCCTGATGCATTTCTACTTGGAAATGTTGCTCCTGACGTGCATATTGGTTTTATGGTCCCAGACTATTCTCACAAGGTGAGGTACGGTCGAAGCCATCAGTCATACCCAGGAAGTTTGCCTATTCCAAGTTATAAGCGGTATCAGCGTAATTTTATGGGTGGTCTTAATCCTGCTGAGTATCTGCTACAGACTGACTTTATTCAGCCAAATGTATCGTATTGTTCACCTGAGCAGCGCAGCTTAGTAGATCAGCGCCAGCTTAGAGAGTTTATCGTGGGCATTTGGTGTCACCTTGTTTGCGACCACGTGTATAACGCTCATACACGGGCATTTTTGCGTGCTCATCATATTCCAACGGGAGAAGATGCACGTATTCGTAAGCAAGCAGATTTTGATGTTTACGGGCGCTCGCTTGTTATGAATCGCCTGCCAGAAGCATCTGATGAGCTCTTTGCAGTTGCTGCTGCTCATCCACAGTATGGGTTTACGCATTCAGATGTTGAGCAAACACTTCAGGTTATACAGCGCATTGCAGAGGAGAATCGCCAGAATAGTGTGAGCTGCCCGCAGTATCAAATGCTTGATACTGAGTTTTTCTCGTCAGCCTACAAAGAGGCGGAAGACACACTAGTTCAAGGATTTATGCTGCAAAAACATAACTAGTTCAGTTAAAGTTATATTCTCGCTTTTCTGAGATAGGTTTTGGAGGACTCTATGGAAAAGATGGAATCTCGCGGAACATTTACGGAGTATCTGCCTTCATACACCATTGGTGTTGATGCTTATAAGTCGGTACTGCATATTGTTAAGCGCTTTGGCAAAAATGCCGTAGTCATTGGTGGACCAACTGCAATGGAGAAGGCACGCCCAAAGCTTGAGGCTGCACTTGCGGATTCTGAGGTTTCTATCTCTTCTTGGATTTCTTACGGCACTAACTCTACGCACGCAAATGCCAAGAGAATTGCAGCAATGCCTGAGGTTATTGCTGCTGATATGCTCTTCCTTGTTGGTGGTGGTCGTGCAATTGATGAGGGTAAAGAGATTGCAACCATCCTGGATAAACCATACTTTACCTTCCCAACACTTGCTTCTAACTGCGCTCCTGTAACAAGAATTGCTGTTTTCTATAAAGAGGACGGTTCTGCAGATACGTACTTCATTCCTGCTGAGCTTCCTGTTCATACCTTTATTGACACGCAGATTATTGCCGAGAGCCCTGATGAGTACTTCTGGGCAGGAATTGGCGATGCCTTCTCTAAGGGTCCTGAGGTTGAACTTTCTTCCAGAGAAGTTGAGCTGCTCCACAGCCCTCTTATGGGTCGCGCTCTTGCCGCAGGCGCTTGTATTGAACCTCTGTTTGACAACGCAGAGCAGGCACTTGTAGACAAGCGCTCCGGCGTTGTTTCTGAAGCATTTGAAAACGTTGTTCTGAACATCATTGTGACTGCTGGTATTGTTTCTAATATGACCACCAATCTTTGCGCAGAGCGCGGCGCGTATTACTTTAATTCCTCAACCGCTCACGCCTTCTACAATGCCTTTACTGCTCTGGGCGAGCGTGGCGAGAAACACCTTCATGGTGAGGTTGTTTCCTTTGGTACCTGCGTTCTTTATGCCTTTGACGGCAACCTTAAGGCACTTGAGGAGCAGGTGGCGCTTAATAGAAAGCTTGGTCTCCCAACCACCTTGGCCGATCTGGACATTACGCCAGAAACTGTTGACACTGATCTGGACATCATTGTTGAGCGAGCTCAGAAGACCAACGAGTGGGGTCGCGCTCCTTATGGATTTACCACTGATCGCTTCCGCCAGGCAATTCTTGATACCGACGCATACGGTAGGGCAGTTGCTTCTAGCGAGAAAGACCTTGAGGCAGCAGCTCTTGACGCGATTACCGCTCATGCTCCTTCAGCTGAGACGGCTGTACCACGTAAGATGTAGTTGCAAGTAACCTGAAGAATCACTTTAGGAAGAGGACGTGTAGGAGCCAGCTTTCTTAAGTCACTTCACGGTTATATAAAAAGTTTTTGTATCAAATGGCAGTTTATTTGGATAAGCTGCCATTTCTTTTAGTTGCAATTTTTATTCACTATTATTAACAAAAATCGGTAAAAACAAAAAATAACGCGTACGGTCGTTTTTTATCGGTGAAAGTCATATTGACTGTTTGTCACCGTGTTTTACCTTGTAATGGTTTATCTTAGTAACTATCAACTACGAGTCTTTATGGATAACAAATCTATAAGATGCGTAGATTTCATTGGTAAGCGCGGGGGTGAGTATGGCAGAGTTAAATGCATCGTTAGCAGTGAGTGACCAGGATGCATACTTGTTTGCGCAAGGAAAATGGTTCCAGAGTCATAAGAAATTAGGTGCACACCCTGCGGTTCAAGAAGATGGAGTTGAAGGCTATCATTTTGCGGTTTGGGCCCCCAATGCAGCCTCTGTCTCTGTTGTTGGAGACTTTAATAATTGGGATGATACCGTCAACGTTCTTTCTCGCTCAAAACATGGCGGAATCTGGGAAGGTTTTATTCCAGGAATCACCTCGGAAGTATTGTATAAATTCCTGATTGTATCCGCTTCTGGACAGAAGATTTTTAAGGCTGATCCCTATGGTACCTATGCGGAGGTCAGACCACATACGGCATCTATTACGTTTGACCCAGACGTGTACGTTTGGGAAGACGAAGCATGGATGAAGAGGCGTGCAACACTTAAGTTCCTGCATAGTCCTCTTAACATCTTTGAAGTTCATCTTGGGAGCTGGAAGCAGCATACTGACCTGACTGCCCAAGAGGAAGATTCTGCTGATACAGAGAATGTAGAGCAGACTGAAGAACCCAAGGACTATTTTGACACCAACGTAGATGCCTTCTACACCTATGATGACCTCTCAGAAGAGCTGGTAGCCTATGTTAAAGATATGGGCTACACCCATATTGAGCTTCTCCCTGTTATGGAGCATCCTTTTGATGGATCTTGGGGTTATCAGGTAACGGGTTATTTTGCTCCCACCTCAAGGTATGGCAATCCTTCCCAGTTCAAACACTTTATTGACTGCTGTCATCAGGCTGGTATTGGCGTCATTTTGGACTGGGTCCCAGGAGGCTTCTGTAAAGATGCTCATGGTCTCGCAGAGTTTGATGGTACCAAGCTCTTTGAAGAAAAAGAGCATCCTAACTGGGGAACTCTTAAGTTTGATCTTACTCGTGGTGAGGTTAGAAGCTTCCTTGTTTCTAACCTGCTTATGTGGCTGAAGGACTATCACGCTGATGGCATTCGTGTTGACGGTGTCAGCAGCATGCTGTATTTGAATTTTGGTATCGACGATCCTTCCCAGAAGCGCTTTAACCATAAGGGAACTGAAGAAGATTTGGATGCAAGTGCTTTTCTGCGTCTCTGCAACGAGACTGCTCAAAAAGAACATCCCGATATTTTGATGATTGCAGAAGAGTCCACAGCATGGCCGCTGGTTACCTATCCTCCCGAGGTTGGGGGACTTGGCTTTAACCTTAAGTGGGACATGGGCTGGATGAATGATACGCTGCACTATTGTCAGACTGATTTCCCTTATAGACCAGGTAACCACCGTCTTCTGACCTTCTCCAGCATGTATCAGTTCAATGAGAATTTTGTGCTGCCACTCAGCCATGACGAGGTTGTGCATGGTAAGTGCAGTCTTATTCAGCGCATGCCGGGGGATTGGTGGAGACAGTTTGCTGGCATGAGGGCTTTGGCACTTCATCAGATGACTCATCCGGGCGCTAAGCTCAACTTTATGGGCAACGAGATTGCGCAGTTTATTGAATGGCGCTACTACGAGGGTATTGAGTATTACCTGACTGAGGAGTATCCAACTCACGCTCATCAGCAGGCATTTATTAAGGCTCTTAATCATTTCTATAAGAATCATCCAGGACTTTGGCAGCATGCCTACGACAACCGTGGATTTGATTGGATTGACGCAGACAATAATGAGCAATCAATCATCTCGTTTGTTCGTCACGGAAGAAAGCCTTCCGAGGACCTGGTTATTCTCATCAATTTTGACGTTGCAACCCATCAGAAATTCCGTTTAGGCATGCCTTCTGCAGGTGTGTGGAAAGAAGTATTCAATTCCGACGCAAAAGAATTTGGCGGTTCGGGTATTGTGAATACTAAGAAACTTTCCACCAAGCCAGTGGCATGGAATGGAAGAGATTATTCGGTAGAACTGTCTGTTCCTCCGCTTGGTGGCATTGTTTTAGCGTTTGAGAAAGAACTTCCAAAGAGGGGGAAGCATGGCCGTAAATAACGGACAAAACATTTTTACCGATAAACAAGATTTTGAAGAGCAGTATCGCGATAAGTTCATCAAGATTCTTGGCAAATACTATGGAGAGTGCACTGATCAGGAGCGCTATAACGTTCTTGCTCATCTCATTGCAGAAAAGGCGCGAGAAATTCAGTCAACCTCCTATATTCATGCAAACAAGCAGGTCTATTACTTCTCCCTTGAGTTCCTTCTAGGACCACTGCTTGAGAATTACCTGCTCAATCTTGGTATTACCGACGTTGTTGCAGAGGGCCTTAAAGAGATGGGTACCTCTCTTCATGAGCTTGCCGCTCAGGAGGTAGACCCTGGCCTTGGCAATGGTGGTCTGGGTAGGCTTGCCGCGTGCTTCCTGGACTCCATGGCACACGAGGGAATGGCTGGCTTTGGTAATGGCATGAGATACCGCTATGGCCTCTTCCGTCAGGAAATTAAGGATGGACGACAGGTAGAGCGTACCGATAACTGGCTGGCAAATGGATATCCTTGGGAAGTCAGAAAAGACGATTCCAGCGTACTAGTGCGCTTTGGTGGCACCGTTGTAAGGCATGAGGACGAGAATGGCAACTTCTGGTTCTCGCAAGAGGGTGGCCAGGTAGTAAGGGCTGTTCCATACGATGTGCCTATTGTTGGTTATGGCGCAAAGACCGTAAATAAGCTGCGTCTTTGGTCTGCAGAACCAGCAGAGGAAGACTTTGATCTTGATGCTTTTAACGCCGGCGATTATGCACGTGCTAATAAGTTCCGCTCTGACGTTGAGGCAATTTCAACCATTTTGTATCCAAATGACTCTGGTGAGCACGGACGCATTCTTCGCTTGAAGCAGGAGTACCTGTTTGTCTCCGCTGGTCTTCAGACCATTCTTCGTGCTTACAAGGATAAGTACGGTGAGGATTGGGACCACTTTGCAGATCACGTCTGCATCCACACTAACGATACGCACCCAGCAATGTGCGGACCAGAGCTTATGCGTCTGCTTGTCGATGACCATGGCGTTGACTTTAACAGGGCATTTGATATCGCGAGAAACGCAATCTCTTATACCAACCACACCGTTATGCCTGAGGCTCTTGAGAAGTGGCCTATCAACACCTTCCGTGAGCTGCTTCCCCGCCTGTATATGTTTATTGATGAGGTTGATCGTCTCTATAAGGAGCAGCTGCTTGCTGACTCTAACGGCAACACCGATCTTCTCGCCTCAACAGCTGTGTTGTGGGATAACACCGTTCGTATGGCTAACCTCTCTATTCTGTTTAGCCACTCGGTTAATGGTGTCTCTGACCTGCACACAAACATTTTGAAGCAGAGTGTTTTGAAGGATTTCTACAAGCTTCGTCCAGAAATCTTTAATAACAAGACTAACGGCATCTGCCACCGTCGTTTCTTGGCACAGGCTAATACCGCTTACGCAAAGCTTATTACTGAGGCTATCGGTACCGGCTGGCTTGATGATGCCAATGAACTTCAGAAGCTTTCTGCTTTTGAGAACAATGCTGAGTTCTTGGACAAGATGGACGCTGCAAAGAGAGAAGAAAAAGAGCGTCTTGCTGCATACGTCAAGAAGACAACTGGTGTTGAGATGGATACCAATACCATCTTTGATACGCAGGTAAAACGCTTCCATGCATATAAGCGTCAGCTGCTTAACGTCTTCAAGATTTTGTATCTCTACAACCGCATGCTTGATGACCCAAGCTATAAACCAGCTCCAACCACCTTTATTTTCTCGGGTAAGGCTGCTCAGAGCTATACCTTTGCAAAGGAAGTCATTCGACTGATTCACTCCGTTGCGGACGTAGTTAACAACGATGAGCGCATTGAGGGCCGCCTTAAGGTTGTCTTTATTCCAAACTTTGCTGTTTCAAATGCACAGCTTATCTATGCTGCATCTGATATTTCAGAGCAGATTTCGGTTGCTGGCGCAGAGGCTTCTGGTACCTCAAACATGAAGCTTATGATGAATGCGGCTCTGACCCTTGGAACATATGACGGTTCAAATATTGAGATCTCTGAGCTTGCAGGACCAGAGAACATCAAGATTTTTGGTCTTCGTGCAGACGAAGTTCAGCAGGTATATGCTTCCGGCACCTACTTTGCACATAACCTACTTAACCAGAACCCAACGCTGGCTCGCATTGTAAATATGCTGACCGATGGTTCTTTGAGCCGACTCTCTGGCAACTTTGAGTCAATTCGCGATTACCTGCTGATCAACAACGATCCTGATCTGGTGCTTATTGACTTTGATGCCTATGTGAAGGCATGGGAAGAGCTTACTCAGTCCTATGCAGATCGTCGCAGCTGGAATGCTCGCGCACTTCACAATACGGCAAACTCTGGTTTCTTCTCCGCTGATAGAACTATCAGGGAGTATATGGAAGATATTTGGCACGTGTAAGGATCTGCGTTTAGGTTCAATCGTCGTAGGGCGTTGAGAATATAGACCTCTGTTGGGGAGAGAGGAGATTTGGATATGGGCAAAAGGGAATGTCTTGCAATGCTACTTGCAGGAGGACAGGGAAGCCGCTTAGGTGCTTTGACCTCAAAAGTAGCTAAACCTGCTGTCTCGTTTGGTGGCAAGTTCCGCATTATTGACTTTGCATTATCCAACTGCGCAAATTCAGGAATTTCTACGGTAGGTGTTTTGACACAGTATCGTCCGTATTTGCTTCACTCTTACGTGGGATCAGGTAGTGCTTGGGACCTTGATGAGCGCGGTGGTGGAATTTCTATTCTTCCTCCATTTGCTACTCAGTCTGGTGGTGCGTGGTATGCGGGAACCGCAGATGCCGTCACCCAGAATATTGGTTACATTGAGCAGAATAACCCTGATTACGTATTAATTCTCTCTGGCGATCAGCTTTACCGTATGGACTACGGCGAGATGCTCGCCTGCCATAAGAAGAACAACGCAGACCTCACCATTGCTGTTATGCCTGTTCCTTGGGAAGAGACCTCTCGCTTCGGCATCATGTCCATTGATGATGAGGATAGAATCACCAAGTTTTCCGAGAAACCCAAAGAGCCAGAGTCCAATCTGGCGTCCATGGGAATCTATATCTTTAGCACAGACCTGCTTCTTGAGACCTTGCGTGAGGACGCAAAGAATCCTGAATCTTCTCATGACTTTGGCGGCGATATTATTCCGACGTTGCTTGATGATGGTAAACGTCTTTTTGCCTATCGCTTTGAGGGTTTCTGGCGCGATGTAGGCACCATTGCAAGCTATCACGAGACCAGCATGGATCTGCTTGGCTCTGAGCCTAAGTTTGATATCTTCTCGGATAAGTTCCCTATTTTGTCCAATGCTTCCACCCGTCCACCAGCGTACATTGGCGCTTTTGGCGAGGTAGACGACTGTCTGGTAAGCAACGGATGCCAGATCTTTGGTTATTCTCGCCATTCAATTTTGTCTACCGATGCCGTTATTGGTGAGGGAGCTCGCGTTATTGACTCCGTACTTCTTCCTGGCGCAGAAGTTAAACCTGGTGCGGTGGTTATTCGTGCAATTCTTGGCGAGAACGCTGTGGTCGAGAAGAACGTCCATATTGGCAGCTCTGATTTGAACAAGGAGATTGCTGTTGTTGGAAATGATGTAGTAGTCGAAAGAGGTGAGCAATAATGAATAGAGTAATTGGTCTTATTACCTGCAATTATGCGTCTACTAACATGGAAATCGCCAATGATGTACGCCCAATTGCATCCATGCCTTTCTTGGGAAGATATCGCCTGGTGGATTTTCCTCTTTCAAATATGGTTAATTCGGACATTAGTACCGTTGGCGTAATCATGCCCTTTAACTATCGCTCACTTATCGATCATCTTGGCTCTGGCAAAGACTGGAACTTGGACCGTAAGAGCGGTGGTTTATTTATTCTGCCTGGATCTGCTTTTGGTACCTCCCACGCAGGAGCTCGTTTCCTGCTCAGAGATCTGATTTCCAACAAGCCATATCTTGAGAGAACTGATGCAGAGTATGTTCTGTTGTCCACTTCAAATTTTGTTTTCAACTCTGATCTTACCGAGCTGCTTGACCAGCACCTTGAGTCCGATGCAGACATCACTATGATGACCTACACCACTCGTTATAACGATAGAGACGTTGTTGGTGTTGAGCTTGACGGTGACCGTGTAGTTAAAACGCACAATGGTGTTCAGCGCGGAGACGAGGCTTCTCTCGACTGCTTTATTATCAAGCGTGACCTGCTCATTGACATGCTTGATTGGTATAGAGCTACAGATTATCTTGATCTTTTTGAGGCACTCCACGCTGACTATAACCGTGTCAAGGTTCGCACCTTCCACTTTGAAGGTCATGTAGCATCTATCTTCTCAAAGAACTCTTATTATCGGGCTAACATGGAGCTTTTGAACCCCATGCCAGCAAATGAACTCTTTACTCCAGAGCGCTCCATCAAGACAAAGGCACACGATACTGCTCCTGCAAAATTTGAGATTGGCTCAAAGGTAAGTAACTCCACTATTTCTGCAGGCTGCCGCATTCGCGGAACGGTTACTGGTTCCATCCTTGGCCGTAACGTCATTATTGAGCGCGGTGCAGTAGTACGCGATTCTATTGTGATGGAAGGTTGCATTGTTAAGGAAGGTTCTGTAGTAGAGCACGCTATTGTGGATCGCTCTAACGTTATTCCTGCGGGTACTGAGCTTCGTGGTACCAGCGAAGAAATTCTTATTCAGCGTAAAAACAATAAGAGGGTGGCGTAACAATGTCCCAAGTCTCCAAGCGTCGCAAACTTCGCGTTGTCTATGCAACTTCAGAGGTAGCGCCTTTTTCCAAGTCGGGTGGTCTTGGAGATGTTTCGGGCTCATTGCCACAAGCACTTAAAAAAGTAGGAGCAAGAGTGGCGGTTATCTCGCCACTCTACAGCTCCATTAAGCCCGAGTGGAAACAAAAGATGAAAAAGGTCTATGAGCTTCAGGTGCCTCTTTCGTGGCGCTTTGAGTATTGTGGGCTGTGGCATCTGGTTCATGAAGGCGTTGATTTTTACTTTGTAGATAACGAGTCTTACTTTGCTCGTGATGGCCTTTATGGCTACTTTGATGACGGAGAGCGCTATGCGTTCTTCTCCAAGGCTCTGTGTGAGCTGATTGCACACGTCCCAGAGCTCTCCTGCGACGTTCTGCACTGCAATGACTGGCAAACGGCACTGGCACCCGTATTTCTGCGTGAGCAGTATCAGGGCGTCCCTGAGGTCCACAACGTTAAGACGGTCTTCTCCATTCATAACGTCAAGTTCCAAGGCCAGTTTACTGACAAGATGCTCAGCGACGTACTTGGTCTTGCTGATATTCCTGCTGCAGTTGATCAACTGAGGTGTGACGCAAGCTCTATCAACTTTATGAAGGGCGCACTTTGCTACTCCGATTATCTGCTCACTGTTAGCCCAACGTATGCCCGTGAGCTGCAGACAGAGCACTTCGGAGAGGGAATGGATGATATCTTCCGTCGCCGTCAAAGTGTACTGCGCGGCATCCTGAATGGTATTGATATTGGTGCGTGGTCACCTGCAAGTGATTCTTATATTCCACAGAACTTCTCGGCACGTCATATGGAAGGTAAGGCTGAGTGTAAGCGTCAATTGCAAGAGGAGCTGGGTCTTGAGGTAGATCCCGACGCACCACTTGCGGTAATGGTCACGCGCCTAACTAACCAGAAAGGCTTGGGCCTGATTCGCTATGCGATGGACCGTCTTATTTGTGCAGGTATTGAGGTTGCTGTTCTAGGAACTGGTGACGCTGAACAAGAAGATGCTATGCACTTCTTTGATGAGCACTACGGCAACCGCATGGCAGCACGTATTGAGTTTGATATTGCGCTGTCTCACCGCATGTACGCAGGTGCGGATATGTTCTTGATGCCATCAGAGTTTGAGCCTTGTGGCCTTTCTCAGATGATTTCTATGCGTTATGGTACGCTTCCTGTTGTTCGCGAGACGGGCGGTCTGGCAGATTCTGTAAAACCGTACAACCAGTTTACGGGAGAAGGAACCGGTTTTAGTTTTGCCAATCAAAACGCAGATGAGATGGCAGATATTATTCTGTACGCCGCCGATGTTTATAGAAACGATAAACAAGCGTGGGCAAATCTTGTAAAACAGGCGATGACAGAGGACTTTAGTTGGCATAACGCTGCAAATGAATATCTTGACGTGTATCATTTACTACACCCTGAGATTATCAGGTATGTACGTCGTCGAGATTGGTAAGAATGCAGGCTTTTCACAACACCTCAAACATTGTTTGTAGAGATCCAAAAGGCGCGGTAGAACTAGGTACTTCAGCAACAATCAGACTATTTGCTTGGGACGATGATGTTCAATCAGTAACGCTTCGTCTCTGGCAAGAGTATGGACCTGAATCGTCTCCAGAGGCCCAAGCTCTGTCTGGCGAGAAACGCGTTGTGATGCAAAAGAGTGATTTTGCTGGCGCGCTTCCGACTGGTGTACCTGACTATGCGCAGTGCTTTGAGACAATTGTTAAACCAGCTGCTACGGGCCTTATTTGGTATCGTTTTGAGCTTCAGGCTTCTGACGGAGCAGTTTGGTCATATGGTGCTCAAGAAAATAGATGCACCGGTGTTGGTAGCTTTGCCTATGGCGAGCCATCATCATTTCAGATTACTTGCTATGAGCCTCGTGGCAGCTTTGCGGGTGTAGAAGATCCTAGCTGGTACAAAGGGGGAGTTGTCTACCAGATTTTCCCCGACAGGTTTGCGCGAGATGCAAACTGGCACGAGCGTACCAAGCAGGCGCTGGCTGTTCCAAGAAATGGGGTTTCTCGCCAGCTGGTGGAAGACTGGGAGAAGACTCCTGAGTATCAAAAAGATGCTAATGGCCGCATAACTGAGTGGGATTTCTACGGCGGTTCTTTGGCTGGTATTGAAGAGAAGCTTTCCTACTTGGAAAACCTTGGAATAACTGCGCTTTATTTGAATCCCATTTATGCGGCTTCTAGTAATCATCGCTACGATATTGCGGATTATCTTGAAGTTGATCCCGTATTGGGCACCGTAGAGGATTTTGAGCGTCTCTGCGTAAAAGCTGCTGAACATGGTATTTCTATTATTTTAGATGGCGTTTTCAACCACTGTGGCGCTGATTCAAAATACTTTAATAAATTTTCTAACTACTCTGAACCAGGAGCAGTTCAGCAGGCTGGCTCAGCTTATGACGACTGGTTTATCTTCCATGAGGATGGAACGTACGAGAGCTGGTGGGGTGTCGATGCTCTTCCGACGATTGTCTCTGATAACCCTGATTATCAGGAGTTTATTTGTGGCGAGAATGGCGTTATTAGAACGTGGCTGCGCCGAGGTGCTCGCGGTTGGCGCTTAGACGTTGCAGATGAAATTTCCGATTCATTTATTCAGAAGATTCGTGCTGCTGCACTTGCAGAGCGTAGTGATGCGGTCATTATTGGAGAGGTCTGGGAGGACGCAAGCAATAAGCGAGCGTATGGAAAACTCAGACAGTATCTTGAGGGCTCCGAGCTTGACGGTCCTATGAATTACCCTCTGCGCAAATCTATTCTTTCATTTTTGATGAATGAAACTGGCGCTGAGTCGACTGCTTTAGCTCTTGAGGAGCTTTGGGAAAACTATCCTCACGAAGCGTTTTATTCTTGCTTGAATGTGTTTGGAACACATGATAAAGAGCGACTGATTAACGTAGTTGCTGGAGCTCCTGCTCCTGATGCTCTTTCTGCTCAAGAGCAGGTAATGTATAGACTTTCTGCTGATCAGCGAGGTCTTTCTAAGGCTCGTATGTGGCAGACAGCTGTGCTTCAGATGACGCTTCCGGGTGTTCCGTCTATCTATTACGGCGATGAAATGGGTGTTGAGGGATTTGTTGATCCGACAAATCGCGCAACTATGCCATGGCCTGAAAGCAGTCCTCGTGCTGACTTGGATTACCTGCATATGTATCGCAATGCCATCGCGCTCAGAAAAACGCTGCCACTACTGGTAGATGGTTCGTTTGAGCCATTTGTCCCAGAATGTGGATCTGATGATGTTCTGGCATTTTGGCGTAAGCCTCTTCAAAAAGATGAGCAGCAAGAACAGCAGGGCAAAGCCGCTTCTGGCATTTGTGTTCTGGTAAATAAGAGTCGCTCAGATGCTAAAACAGTATATGTTTCTTTACCTCAAAATATGCAGGTTATTGACGTTATTAGCGGCCAAGCAGTCCCCGTTAAGGACGGCAAAGCAGAGGTCTTTTTGTGGCAGCTTGGATGCACTGTCTTAAACGTGCAGCCAGCTTATAGGTTACAAAAGCCTCTTGAGCCCGGCATGGGAGTGCTTGCTCATATAACTTCTCTACCTGCTAATGAGGGCTCCGCAATAACACCAGGTCAGAAGCCCGGTGTTATTGGTCGCGAGACTTCCGAGTTCATTGATTTTCTCGCTAAATCGAGCCAGAAGTATTGGCAGATTTTACCTGTCAGCCCAACCGATGAATACGGCTCTCCATATGCGGGAATTTCTGCTTTTGCAGGAAATATCAACTTGCTTGATCAGGCTGCTATGGAGAAAGTCATTTCTGAATGCGATGGGCCTCAGAGTAAGCGGGCTGCTGAGTACCAGGCATTTCTGGCGAGAAACTCGTATTGGCTTGATTCGTATGCGGCGTTCCGTGCAATCAAAGACCTGCTTGGTGAGGTGGTGTGGCAGGAGTGGCCAAAGCAGTATCGCAGCTGGTCACCAGAGCTACTTGAGCGTCCCAAGCTTGCTCAGGCAATCGAACTTCACCGAAAGCAGCAATTTGCTTTTGACGTTA
>CAUTOT010000011.1:0-22037 GCA_963539765.1 uncultured Atopobium sp.
TGACTTAGGTGTGTTTTGAACTGACTCCTATTTCTCGTGTCCAAGAAATGGGAGGCAGTTCAATTTCTGTGCGGGGGGATTTTCTTGTACGGGAAATTATTACCAAGATATTTTTGCAGGCAGCTACACGCGTTGCAAAATCACATACCGATTAAGATTATTGTCTTTGCCGTCTGCGCTAAATTGCGCGCAAACGTGCACGTCAGAGCCAAGACTTGCAAGAAGCTCATCAAGCTCCTCTTGCGAGAAGTGATGACAATAGCGCCAGGTATTTGCCTTATCTTGCCAACCAATCAGATAGTCATGCTCCTCAAGTTCTGAGGCATCTATGCCCAGCGCACGCAGTCCCTGAACAGTAGTTTCTTGAGCCTTAACAGCAAGTTTCTGGCTGTTCATAAACTGCCAGAAAGAAACGCACACATAGCCGCCAGGTTTGGCTTTCTCTAACAACGTACGCAGAAGCTGGAGCCTCTTCTCTGCGCCTGGTACGTGATGCAAAAATCCAAACGCAACCACTAAATCGCAGGACGGAACAGTCAGCTCAGAAGGAAGCGTGTTATCGAGCAGACTCTTTATCACATCTAGCTCAATAAATGCCAGCTCAGAGACATGAGCGCCTGCGTCTCCACTCTCCACAAGAGGCTTGCAATTATCTACAGCAAAATACTTTGCAGGAACAATTCCCGCCTCATCGTACAGGAAACGAGCAAAGCGCAGGTTGCCGCAACCCACATCAAGTACAGAGGGTTTCTCGCCAGATAAAAGCTGAGGCATGGCATCTAGGCACTGCTGCCACCCCTGCCAAGGCATCTGTCGTGTGGCCGAGAAACTCTGCGTCTGCTGAGCGTAAAACTCAGAGGTTACGTAGCTCAGCTGCTCAGCGGTAGATGTGCTGATAGATTGCGTATATGTTTTGTTTGAAGAAGTTTCCATACAGAGATTTTACGTCATCGCCTTGCTCCCAAAGGTCAGAAGCTCACCTTATTGCCTATACTGTTTGTATGGATGAACTCATTTTGGACATATTGAAGCAGCTCAGAGATAGCTCACAAGGTGCTCTTGATACGCATCAGCTTGAGATGCTCATTAACTCGCACAACAGCGGAATTGACTCTAGCGCCCTCAGTACAGAGCGCGAGAAACTCATTCCTAAACGAGCAATTCTCCCCTATTTTTTGCAGGTCAAACAGAACAATGATGAGCTATGGCAATCGTGGAATGTGACCCCTGAGCTGGAAGAAAGGTTTATCCGCTCTGTGCGCATGAAGCCTCGTCGCACCGCTTCTGGCGTGGCTACCATTACCGTGATTACCAGGCCGCATACCTGCTCTAGTAATTGCATTTATTGTCCGTGTGATCTGCGTATGCCTAAGAGCTATCTTGCTAACGAGCCTGCCTGTCAGCGCGCTGAGCTTACGTTTTTTGATCCATACGTACAAGTTGCTGCTCGTCTTCAAGCGCTCCATCAGATGGGCCACTCAACCGACAAAGTAGAGCTCATAGTGCTCGGTGGCACCTGGAGCGATTATCCAGAGAGTTATCAGTACTGGTTTATCAAAGAGCTCTTCCGTGCGCTTAATGAGTGGCCAAACTCTCCTAGCCACATCCAGGAGCGCCTGAATTGGTACACCTCGTTTGGCTTGCAGAACTCTGAAGAGGTACTGTCTTCTTTTGTTGCTGAACAGCAGGCAGCGGTCTTTGATGATACTGCCACGTATAACCAGGCTTTTCATAAGCTCTACGACACTAGTCAGCCTCACCAAAGCGCATGGTCTCAGATGCAAAGTACCTATGATGAGCTGGTGGAGCAACAACACGTTAATGAAACAGCTGCCGCTCGCGTGGTTGGCCTTGTAATAGAAACCAGACCTGACACTATTACTCCCGATAACCTACGCATGTTTAGGCAGCTTGGGTGCACCAAAATCCAAATAGGCATTCAGAGCACACGCCAAGAAATCCTTGACGCAAACCAGCGTCAGATGAGCGTTGCCCAGATTAAACGAGCGTTCTCGCTGATTCGCTTGTACGGATTTAAAATCCACTCTCACCTGATGGTTAACCTGTTAGGCGCAACTCCTGAGGCGGACAAACAGGACTTTAAAACGTTTGTCACGGATCCAGGGTTTCTCCCTGACGAGATTAAACTCTACCCCTGTGCGCTGGTATCCGGAACACAATTGGTCCAGAAATACCGTGAGGGTGCATGGCAGCCATACGCCAAAGATGAGCTGGTAGACGTACTTGTTCAAGACGTGCTTGTAACTCCTCCATACGTGCGTATTTCTCGCATGATCAGAGACATTAGTGCCACCGATATTCTGGTGGGAAACAAACACACCAACCTGCGCCAGATGGTGGAGCAAGAGCTTGCTGCTGAAGACGTTGCAAACCGCGTGCAGGAGATTCGCTTTAGAGAGATTAACCAGCAGCAGGTAAGTGCTGCAGAACTTACCCTTCAAGACTTTGTTTACACTACCGCGGTCAGTGACGAGCACTTCCTGCAATGGGTAACTGCTGACAACAAAATTGCAGGTTTCTGTAGGCTTTCGCTTCCCCACTGGGATAAACTGACCGCTGGCGCATGTGATGTTGCCGCCAATGAGCTGCTGGTACAGCCTGGTCAGGCCATGATCAGAGAGCTCCACGTGTACGGACAGGCGCTCTCGCTGGGCTCGGAAGGAATGTCTGCTCAGCACCAGGGCTTGGGTCAAAAGCTTCTTACCAAAGCCTCTTCTATCGCGGCTGAGGCGGGTTATACCAGTCTTAACGTTATTAGCTCAATTGGAACGCGCGCTTACTATCGCGCACAGGGCTTTACCGATGCAGGACTCTACCAGCAAAAAGCTCTGTAAAGGTGACATGACCTTACACCGCTACACAAGCTTCACACACTTACTTCTTACGTCACAAAAAAATGCCGAGAAGACCGTTGATCTTCTCGGCATATTCATTAGCGTCTCCCTCTCCTTGACGCGAATGGATCTTAAGGAATCAGCGACAAAATCTGAGAGAGGTTCTTCTTGCCGAAGTCAACCTTCTGACCGTCGTTGATAACCAAGCAAGGAACGCTCATGACGTCGTAAGTGTCTTTAAGTTCCTTGAAGTGGTTGATGTCGTAGACATCGCAGGTAACCTGAGGATTGTCTGCAGCAATGCGCTGAGCAGCCACAACAACATCTGGGCACATGGTGCAAGAGAGTCCCACCAGGACCTGAAGATGCGTCTTTGACTCAATAGCGGCAATAGATGCCTTATCCTCGTCACTGATAGGCTGACCAGGTCCAGCAGCGTTGTAGAGTCCCAGTACAAACGAGGTGAACTCATGGCCGCCAGGAACACCGTGGAACGCAAGGCCTGTTGGCGTGCCATCCTGTGCGCAAACGCGTACAACAGGAAGGTTCTTCTCGCCCGTGTCTGAAACCGTCTGAACGCTCAGCTTATCGGTCATAGAAGAAAGTTCTTCCATGTACGCAACAAGCTCCTCAGAAACAGGTCTCTGATCAAGCTCAAGCTGAAGCACAAGCGGACGTGCCATACGCTCAAAGACAGCGTTGAGCTGCGCCTTCATGTCGTCAGTGAAGAGCTCTCCGGAGTCAGAAGTGGTCTTGGCCGCTGGAGCCTCAGGAGCTTCCTTTTTAGACGAGATGCGCGTAACGTTCATCTGAGGAACCAGGCCGGTCTTTTCTTGAGCGCGCTTAATGTAGCGCTCCATCTCGGTAGCGGTAGTTGCCGCCTGGCCAATAGCCGTTGCAACCTGACGTAGTGGCTTCTGACACACGTCACCTGCACCAAAGAGGCCCTCACAGGTTGTTTCCTGGTGCTCGTTGGTAATCAGATAACCGTAATCATCAGTCTGTGCCAGCTCTTTTACCAGGTCAGTCTCTGGTGCATAGCCCGCAAAGACAAACACGCCAATGGAATCTCCATCTTCTGGCGCAAAGGTGGTCTTTTCGCCCGTCTTGAGGTTCTTATACGTAATAGACCTGAGTGCAGAATCTCCGGCAACGGATTCAACCTGCGTGTTATAGAGAACCGTAATGTTTGGATTGGTACGAGCAGCCTCAGACGATGCAGGAGCGCAGGTAAACGCTTCCTCGCGCACAAGAACTGTGACGTGCTTTGCGTACTTGGTCAAAAACACGCTTTCTTCCGCAGCTGCAAAGCCTCCGCCAATGACAAAGACTTCCTTGCCGGTAAAGAACTCGCCGTCGCACGTTGCGCAATAGGCAACGCCGTGGCCCTGGTAGTCCTCTTCTCCCACAAAGCCAATATGGCGTGGATGTGCTCCTGTAGCGAGAAGAACGGAGAGGCAGGGACGCTCACCCTTGGTGGTGCGAACTACCTTAACATCTCCGGAGATGTCCAGGTCAGTGACTTCTGCTAGCAAAAACTCTGCGCCAAAGGCCTCAGCCTGCTTACGCATGGTTTCAGAGAGCTCGGAGCCGCTGGTAGAGAATACTCCCGGATAATTAACGACCTCATTAGTGATAGTGATCTGTCCGCCAAAATGGTCCTTCTCGACAACCAGAACACGGTAGCGAGCGCGGGCCAGATAGAGGGCGGCGGTGAGCCCAGCTGGCCCACCGCCGATAATCACCGCGTCGTAGAGGTCTTTGACGTCGGTCATTGTAAGCTCCCTAGATCTTAGAGCTGACCAACAAGGTCAAGGCTTGGCTTCAGGGTCTCAGCGCCTGGCTGCCACTTAGCTGGGCAGACCTGATCACCGTGCTCTGCAACAAACTGTGCAGCCTGGAGAAGGCGGAGAAGCTCCTCAGCGTTACGACCAATACCACCAGCGGTAACAAGCTCAACCTGGATGACGCCCTCTGGGTCAACGATGAAAGCACCGCGCTCAGCAAGGCCAGCGTCCTCAATAAGGACCTCAAAGTTCCTTGCAAGAACGTGAGCTGGGTCTGCGAGCATTGGGTAGGTTACCTTAGAAATACGCTCGGACTCCTCATGCCATGCCTTGTGGACAAACTCAGTGTCGCAGGAAACAGAGTAGACCTCTGCGCCAGCAGCCTGGAACTTGTCATAGTTGTTTGCAAGATCCTCAAGCTCAGTTGGGCAGACAAAAGTGAAGTCAGCTGGATAGAAGAAGAACAGGCTCCACTTGCCCAGTGTGGACTCCTTGCTTACCTCGGTGATGTCACCGTTGTGGAATGCGTTTACCTTAAAATCACCAATTTCCTTACCAATAAGAGACATAGTCAGTTCCTTTCTGTAAGTAAAACAACTTATAAAACGTGCTACTTAGAAGTTTACTATCTTTAACTCTTTTGTCAATAACAATAATGATTACTACTTATATTCACAAAAAAAGAAACAGGCCAGATTGCTCTGACCTGTGAACAGTTGGTGGGCGTTATAAGATTTGAACTTATGACCTCTTCCGTGTCAGGGAAGCGCTCGTCCCCCTGAGCTAAACGCCCGAATATGTTTGCTGCTGGGGATGCAGCAAGGGATATATTACGAGAAACCCGCCCCTCTTGCAACCGTCAAACCTAACTTTTTTAGAAATTTGCAAAAGATCGGTTTGTTGCAGCATTGATGACAGTTTAAATACCACAGCCTTTGAAATGAGTGGCTGCTTTTTAAACCTGTACGTCTTTTGACCCTCAATTAGCAAAAATTATTAAAAGATAGGCAACTGGATTGTAAAAGCATACGGTCAGAAGTATTATGGCAAGTCGTTCGATTGAGGGAGAAACTTATGAACTTTCTGGAATATAACAAAGACGAGAAGCTAAGCTTTAATTATAAGAAATCATGTGGTCTCTGGTTAATTGTGGTAGCTCTCATTATTTTTGCAGCTACCGTAATAGGCGGAAAGCAGATTATCAATATGTCCGTATTTAGCTTTGGATATGTTGCTGCCTTCTTATCTATAAATACAAATAAGAAAGTTCTCAATAAGTTTTCTGATGGTCCTTCAAGTACGTTCCAAAACAAAATATCTTTGTACGCTGTAATTTTCTTATTCATTTTGATGTTTTTATTAGGTGGTCCATTTTTTGCAACTGAAAACTGGAGACTTATTTGGTTGGGTGCATTAATGGCCACGGCACTGCACTTTTTTCTCTATTACTTTGTACACGGAAAATCGATGATCTATTTGGCCATACTCTGCGCCGTCAATATTGCTGCAGGATATATTTTTCCCGATATCCCACTGACAGTAACTGCCTATATCGATGCAGCAATTAAACTTGGCTTTGGAATATACCTGTTCTTTTTCTCAAAGCCAACACAACAAAAATAATCTTCGCCTAGAGCCCGTGCGCGTCAAATGTGTCCTTAACCAAAGCCACAAGCATTGGAATGAACACAGCTACCCCTGCTAAGAGCATTGGATTGTCACGTACTTCCGGAATGTCCTGTAAGAAATTCTGCAGATCATAGACAAGACCAACGGCAACGGCAATAAGAATAGGTGCCAGAATAATCAAAATAGGATTTGGTGGTTTACGCATAAGGATGCTTTCTTTTACAAGTACTGCACACGCAGCGGTCCAATAGAGCAAAGATACGTATCAAGCCACAGTCTGGCTTTTCTTCCTTACTTCTTCCCTACTTCTTACGCTTAACCTTAATTTGAATGCCAGAGGTCTCTGGACGAGACGATGTAGAAGCAACAGCGGGCTTCTCGCCATTTACAAAGGCGGAGAAACGCTGACGGAAACGATTCCACTTGTGGTAGATAGGCTCGTGGTCGTGAGATCTGAGGCCCAAAAGCATGCTTGCAGCCATAGTTGGAAGCAGATACTCAATAGCGCGCCAAAGCACAAAGCCTGCAGCAATTTCTTCACCAAACATATGGCCAAACAGGAAGGCAAAGCCACCCTCAGCGCCACCAGTACCACCAGGAAGTGGAATAGCCGAGGTCAAGAGCTCAAGCATTGATCCAGATGCAAGGCAGGTCAGAAGGTCTGCAGGCTGGCCAAGTGCTCGCAAAACAAAGTATGGCAGTGCATAGAGGCAGCCAAGCTGGACCAAGGTAACCAGCAGAACAACGCACATCTCTGGGATGTTCTTTGCAGCAGTCTTAAAGCCGTTTGAGAACTCATCTACCTGCGTGTTAATGATGCCATGCCAGTGGTCGTACTGCTTTACGATACGAAGACGTGAAAGCAGTCTTAAGCCCCAGTTGCCCACGGTCTTAACCATTTTAGGAAGCAGGCAAATGGCCAAGATAACTGCAACCATCACTATCTTTGCGCCAAACAAAATAACGCCAATAACGGTTACATCGCCAAATTGCTCGTAGAAATAATTGGCCCTAAAGATAAGCATCAGAGCTGCAAAGATGCCCTCGCCCGCCTCGTACATAACAAAGCGGGTGAACTGCAAAGCTCCTGCCTGACCCACAGAAATACCCGCACGAGTGAGGCGATAAATCTGAGCAGGAGCAGCGCCAGCACCGTTTGGTGTGAGGTTCATGAAGAAGATGCCTGACGCCTCGACGCTCATCAGGTCTCGAACACCAACAGGACTCTCGGGATCTGTAATGACTGAAATTACATAGGCGAGAATACCCAGGAAATAGTAGACAAAGTAGCAAAGAGCGCCAGCAATAAGCCAACCTGTATCTACGTCTGCTAGAGCAACAACAAACTCATCAAACTGACCAGAGAAAACGATATAGAGTGCGTACAGTATTACAACCGCAAAGAGGAAGAGAATGCTCTTTCTAACTTGACCAAAGCTCTCTTTTGCTTCTTCTACCTGCTCAGATGAAGAAGTTGGAGCAACACTAATCTTAGGCTTTTTGGTTGAAACACCCTTAACGGTTGTAGATCCAATCTTCACCGTTACCTTCGGTGTAGATGAGGGGTGCTCGGTTTCAGACGCGCCATCTGGGCGATCCATGGGCACCTCCTTGGACTCTGGATCACAATACGTGTACAGAAACAACACTCTTTGCAGGTAAACGATGCAACCTTGAAGGATTTCTCGCCAACTACCTGCTTTTCATTTTACATGAACCGCTCAAGTATACTCTTGTCGGCCTCAATAATGCCACCGCCGACTACTTCCTGTCCGTCGTACAAAACTGCCGATTGACCTGCTGCAACAGTTTTTACCGGCTGGTCAAATTCAACAAATCCACATTGATTATCCGTGAGCGTAAACGTTACAGGGACCAGCGCGCCCGTGTGACGAGTTCTGACCACATACCTACCGTTATCTGCAGGTTCTCCAGAAATCCAGTGCATGTCCGAGAGCTCCATGCGACGAGTCCAGAGCGCAGGACAGTTGAGGTCAGAGGTTACATACACCACATTCTTAAGCGTATCGGTTGCCACAACATAGCGAGCAGGTCCTCCACCGATGTTCAGGCCTTTTCTCTGGCCAACGGTGAAGAGAAACGCTCCGTCATGGGTGCCAAGAACCTTACCTGTCTCCCACTCAATGACGTCGCCCTGCTTTTTCTTGAACGTGTCCAGCAAAAACGTACGCAAGCCAACGGGGCCAATAAAACAAATGCCGTCGGAGTCTGGCTTAGTTTCTATGCCCAAGCCTCGCTCTGCGCACAGAGCGCGCACCTCTGCCTTAGTGGCAATGTGTCCAATTGGAAAGAGTGTTCTTTCAAACAAATGACCAGGTACACGCCACAGGAAATACGTCTGATCCTTGTGAGCGTCTGCGGCGCGCAGGAGTTTTTTGGTGCCAGGGATATTCTGAGCGTAGTGACCTGTTGCAACAAAATCTGCACCCTCGGCAAAAGCGCGTTCTGCAAAGGTGCCAAACTTGACCGTCTGGTTGCACATAACGTCTGGATTAGGCGTGCGGCCGTGCTCATAGGCATCAAGCAGGTAATCCACAACGGTAGCCTTATACTCGGCCTCACAGTCCCACACGTCCAAATCAATGCCAAGCGTTACGCACACGCGCTCGGCGTCAGCCAAATCATCTGCCCAAGGACACTTAAAGCCGGGCAGGTCCTTGGACCAGTTGCGCATATAGATAGCCTTGACGTTATAGCCCGCCTCAAGAAGCAGAGCTGCAGAAAGCGCCGAATCAACGCCGCCGCTCATGCCAAGGTAAACTAATTCTCCCATGTCACTCCTACACGAGCAGACTCCTGCTTGACGGCCTCGGCAATTGCCCAAGCTGCGTACAAGATGTCGTCCTCTGTGGTAGTTCTTCCAAGCGATAACCTGAGGCTTCCCGCAGCTACTTCTCGCGGTGCTCCAATTGCCTCAAGCACGTGAGATATTTGCATCTTTGATGCGGCGCAGGCAGAGCCCGTTCCCACCGACACGCCTAGACGCTCAAGCAAAATAACCAGACGGCGAGCTTCAAGTCCCGGGAAAGAAACGTGTAGCAAATTAGGAAGCCTCAGCTTGGCGTTCTTTGGCCCCGAGACAATCATCTGCGGAAACTCTGTGCAAAGCAGCTCCTGTAGCTGATCTCTGAGGCGAGAAACCCGTTTTGCCTCGTCAGTGCGAGTCTCATCAGCAAGCGCTAAAGCACACGCAAAGCCAATGACGCCCGCGACGTTCTCCGTACCTGAACGAACACCGCCTTCTTGTCCGCCGCCGAGCACCAGTGGCCTTAAGCGCACATCATCGGAGGCCCACAAGAGACCTACCTGCTTTGGACCGGAAAGCTTTGCTGCAGAAAGCGTCAACATGTCCACGCCCAAAGACGACACGTTCACACTCAGGTATGCCGCAGCTTGAGAGGCGTCTACGTGCAAATGCAGCGGACGAGTCTCCCCTGCCGCAAGCCTGCGCGAGCGCTCCTTAGCAAGTACCTGCGAAATCTCTCGGATAGGCTGAATGGTGCCAATCTCACCGTTTGCAAGTTCAATGGAAACCAGCTCAGTCTCTGGCTTGAGCGCTTTTGCTACGCGCTCTAGATTCACACGACCGTCTGCCTCTACGCGTAGAGTCTTGTGCGAGAAAATCCCTGCACACGCAAGGACGCTCTCATGCTCAATAGCATCAACGATGACGTGTGCATCTTCAGAGACCGTTGCAAACGCCAGATTGTTGGCCTCTGTGGCACCAGCCGTGAGCACTACATTTCCTGGACGAGCACCAATGGCATGCGCCAAGACAGCGCGGGCACGTTCTACCTCGTCACGAACCTGGCGAGACAGAGCATACGGTGCTGAAGGGTTGTAGAACTTCTCCGTGAAGTACGGAATCATTGCATCAACTACACGTGGGTCCATAGGTGTAGCTGCGGCAAAGTCCAGGTACACGTTGCCTGTTGGATGTTCTGGTTTTGCAGAAGGCATGTGCATTACAAATCCTTTGGGTTTCTCGCGGTCTTGCGGGCTTACGGGCGTGCGGCGTTACGGGCGTGCGGTGTACGTCTTGCGGACGTGTGGTCTTGCGGGCGTGCGGTCTTGCAGACGTGCCGCACACGATGCTTGGTGGCTACGACTTGTCAGCCGAGTCTGGCGGCGTAAAGGTCATGTTCTGGAAACGAGCAGATACGAAGCTGTCGTCGTAATGAGTATCTACCCACATCTCAAACGCATTTGACGGAGGAATGCCAGCGTCTCGCTGAGCCTTTCTACCTAGGCATGCCACCGTCATTGAAATGTCGGCAAAAAGATACACCGTAAGCAGGGTAACAAAAATTGCTTGCCTTTTTGATGTTGGCTCACCAATCTTGTAGAGCGCACGAGGCATAATAACCCGACACCAAATCAGACCCAAAATGCCCCAAAATCCCAAGAATCGCCAGGCCACCCACTGTGTGATTGCGTCTGGAAGATGAGCGTACGTCCACGATTCCGAGTGGAAAATCTCTTGCATTCCCCAGCCGGTAAGCTGCTCCAGCGTGCCACCAACAACAACCGAGACCAGGAAAATGACCAGGTTATTGGCATGGTGCTTATGCAACTGATAACAAATAACAGTCAGAAACACGGCGCCGGTTCCGTAAAGCGGAGAGAATGGTCCCCAGATGAGGCCAACCCTGCTCTCGGTCAGGCCAGCGGTAATGAGCATCCAAATTTCTTCAATAAGAAGTCCGGCCATACAGCCCACTATGAAGAGGATGACCACCTGGTACCAGCCAAGATGCATCGTGTCTAAATACGCTGAGAGCTCCGCTTGCGTTGGTTTTGGCTTGGAGAACGGAGTGGTCTGGGGTGCGGCTGATACAGCATCGCCTGCAAGCCCATCGATCTTCTCGCCAGATGAAAGCCAGCCCCAAAAATAGCGCACCACGCGAACAAAGCCGCTTGCGACAAGATACGCAAGCGTCAAAAGAGCTATGAGCGACGCAACAATAAAGAACATACAACCTCATTCAAAAGTTCTTGTTCTATGATACGGCAAGCGGTCACACTTGGCAATCTACCTGCTCTTATTTGCAAGTTTTACAAGAAAAATCCACCGTTTTAGCGTGCCAGAATTCGTGACTTTTCTAAAAAAGTTTGACGATTTTGAAATTGACACTTGCACTCAGTCGCAAACTTGCGTATATTATTCCTCGCGTTCGCGGGCTTAGCGCAGTTGGTAGCGCGCAACCTTGCCAAGGTTGAGGTCGCGGGTTCGAACCCCGTAGCCCGCTCCATGATTTTTCGGCCGGATTCGTTTCGGCCTTTTTCATATGGCGAGATGGCCAAGTGGTAAGGCAGAGGCCTGCAAAGCCTTTATCCCCGGTTCGAATCCGGGTCTCGCCTCCAGCAAATTGACAACCCCAGCTTCGGCTGGGGTTTCTTTTTGTCGCGGGTACACTTTTGTTTGGACTCTGGCTAGACGCGCCTGAAAAGTGCATCATGTCTGAGTAAATTCGCTCAGACATGATGAGAAAAACCGGCAAATTACTCAGACATGACGCGCTTTTCCGGCAAATCGTTCAGACTTGGCGAGAAAATCAGGCTCGATGAAAGCGCCCATGACACCACACTGGATCCAAAAGGTACGTCACGAAAGGCCTGCCTAAAAAGTGCAAAGAATCTGTATTTGAGGCACCAATTCTTTAACAAAATCAGGCAAATCCACAGATTCTTTAATGTATTTAGGCAAAAGTTACAGATTCTTTGAAGAAATCAGGCACACCCAAGCTCACGTCAGGCTCGTGCCATCCGCCTGGCGAGAAACCCGTCCACTCCCAGCATTTCCGCACAAGAAACCCGGTATCCACACGAAGTAGATACCGGGTTGAAATCGCTTTGCGACCCGCGCTCGCGCCCGCACGCCGCTGACCTGCGGGTTTGCCGTCGTTGGGCGCTCTACTGACCTGTACTCGCACGCAACCTAGCGCATCATCTTGACCAGGCGAACAATGGTGCCGTTGCCGGAAGGTTTCTCCTGAATAGACACGGCGTCCATAAGCAGGCGCATCAGCTTAACGCCGCGTCCACGCTCGGCAAACTGGCCGGTCTCGGGAGGCTCTTCCTCATCGGAGATGCTAAAACCGCCGCCGCAATCCGAGACGTCAATGACCACCCTGTCTGGATACGCAGAAACCGTGGTCAGCACGCCCTTCTCGCACGCGTGATCAACGGCGTTGCCAATAGCCTCGCCAACTGCAAGTTCAATGTCAAACTTTTGGTCCGAGGTAAACGGCAGCGTCTTCAGCAGCGCGATAGCCCTTGAGCGAGCGTCGCACATTTTATTGGGATCAACTCTAAACGTTGTCTGAAACGATGGATGTGTGCCCGGTGCAAGCGGAGTCACGCGCGACTTAGCGGCGCAGGTACTTATAGGCATGAAATCGATAAGACCCATGCGCACCAAGGCCTTAAATGCCGTCGGTTGCACGTTGGTTAGACTCATAAGACCGCCGAGCGTCTTCATGCGTCGAACGGCGCACACAATAAAGCCCATGCCGCAAGAATCGATGTACGAAACCTCCGACATGTTCAGCACAATTCTTCTGCAACCACTGTCAATGAGCTGCTCAATCTGGGCCTTCACGCGCGGGACTCCCCTCACGTCAAGGTCAGTATTGACTGAAACAACTGCTATGTTTGGCTGCGTATACATACGTTTCTTGTTCCCGCGCTGCAACAAGAATTTCAGATATCTGCATTTTTTAGCGAGAAAATCGTCTCGTTGACGAGAAGACCGTCTAGTTGCTCTTCTCGCCAGAGTCAGCGCCACCAAGCTTGCCAGAACCAGTGCCGCCAAGCGTGCGAGAATCGACGCCGCCAAGCTCGTCAAAGCGCAGGGCAACCATGGCAACGTCGTCATCAAGCCTTCGGCCGGTGTAGCGATCAAGCGTGCTCAAGAACCTGTTCAGAAGGCCGTCAAAGCCTTGAGGAACCTCGTTCATGATCATATCACGGAGTCCAGTCTCGCCAAAAAAAGCGCCTTCGGGACTGCGAGCCTCTGTAGTTCCGTCGGTGTAAAGCAGCAGGATATCGCCCTCATGCAAGCGAACCGTGCCGTTTTTGTACTCCATGTCGTGGAACGCTCCCACAACGCCCGATTGCACGTCCAAAAGCTCGGCGTCGCCCGATTGAGCAGATACCAAAATCGCAGGTGGATGGCCAGCAGAGCAGTAGGTCAGCGAAGAAGTTGCAAGGTCAACAATGCCAACAAAGAGTGTCGCAAACGTCTCTACCCTTGAGAAGCCCAACAAGAATTCGTTCAGTGTTGCCACCATGCGAGCGGGAGTTCTCCCCTCCCACGCGTAGGCAGAAAGTGCCGTTTTAACTGCGGACGAAATAGAAGCCGCCTCAATGCCCTTGCCGGAAACATCACCCATAATGATGCACGCACGACGACCAGGCAGCTTAATCATGCTGTAAAAATCGCCGCCGACAAACGCGTCAGCAGTTGCGGATGAATAAATTCCCTCGGCAGAGATTCCTTCCACCTGCTGCAACTCATTTTTCATGCCTGACTGCAGCGCTTGCGAGATATGTTTGTTTTGCTGGCTCTCTTCAGCGCCAACAGCCAATGAGTGGACCAGAAGCATCACGCGATCCAAGAAATCAAGCTCAATATCGCTCAGAGGCTCAGCGTTTTCTTCTCGCAAGAAAAGCCAGGTATGCTGCTCACCTGCAAACTTACCCAAGAAAAGCACAGCTCCCTTGCAGGGCAAACCTTGTGCTGCAAGCGCGCGGCTCAGCTCGGATTCAAGCTCGACCTCTTTGACTGACGCCTCGCCCTCCCCTGTCTTGAGTCCCTCAACCGTCGATGGAAGCGCAATCTGGTTGCCACCATCCTGCGCGCCGCCGAGCTCTGCCGCGCCCTGCGCTGCGTCTTGCGCGGCGTCCTGAGCGTCGCCAAACGCTTGCTCAGCGCCAAGCGCATGGAGCGTAATGTTGCCTGTTACCTCACAGCAATCTACCGAGAAAACCTGTGCATTCAGATCGGTGCCCACCGACCTCATAACCTGCTGTAATCGCTCACCAGAGATCTTCTCGCCCTCCGCAGCGCTATGAAGCAACCCTTGGCGCACGCGAGCTAATGCCTCGCGAAGCGCATCTCTACGCTGCGTTCTCATGGCCGACAACGCGCCTACAAGCTGCACCGAGAGGTAATTTGCAATGGAGTCCAGAAGTCTTGCGTCTTCAACCAAAAGCGCACGCTTACGCTCCCAACCAACCTCAATCAGAGCAACAATGTGGCCACCAAACCACACAGGAACCACAAGAAAGCTGGTAAACGGAGGCAAATGACTTGTGTCAACGGTTATGACCTCACGAGTTTCTTCGTTAACAAGGTTGCGCTTTTTAACTCTTCCCTGCTTGAGCGCGCTAGAGTTCAAAGGCATGGTATGCAAGCGAAGTGCGTGCTCGGAATAAAACGTCAAACGCTCCAGAGAGCTGTTAAATGCAAAGTAGCGAGGAATTCTATTCAATGACGCACTTCTCAAAGACTCCGTTGCACCATGAAGGTGATACCCGTCTTGCTCAGCAAGATAGATAAGCGCACCATCAGCCTCGACAGTCTCTGAGAGCTCTTCTAACACACGCTCGATAAGCTGACCCATATCTTCCGAGTCAAGCGTGTCCAAAACAATCTGAAGCGCTCCTGAGAGCCTCCTGTTGGCTCGGCGAAGGTCCAACACCATTCGTTCATCATCGTGCATAGGGCTAGCCATGTCACGAAGCTTAGACGCTGTCAGAACAATAGCCTGTGTAGGAGCACCCACATAATCTGCGCGCACACTCAAAACCTGCGATGTGCCATCTTGCGCAGGAGCGGCCACCATGGAAGTGGAACCATCAATCGCAAACGGCAACGACTCTACAAAGAACGGCTTCTGCAAGTTCTCTTGATTTGCCGGGGTAAACAAAAAGCGAACATCCAGGCCGGCAATGGTGCCGTCTTCCTTAGCAAATAGGCTTTCGGCCTCCTCATTGGCGAGAAGTACCATGCCCTCCATATTAAAGACAATGACTGCATCGCTGGTCAGTCGTAGCAACTGAGACAGAGTTGCAGCAACGGTTCCGTCGACAACTCCCTCAACACGCCTTACGCTCAGCTTGTTATCTGCCACAGCCACTCCTTACCGGCAAGGACAAAACAATCGCATAGCCTAAGTATACGAAAAAGGCGGACCTCCGAAGAGATCCGCCGAAATTTCGTGGTGTCGGAGGCGGGACTTGAACCCGCACAGCCGTTAGTAGGCCACTAGCACCTCAAGCTAGCGCGTCTGCCAATTCCGCCACTCCGACTTGCTTTGCAGCGAGGGATATACTAACACATCTTCAAGCAACATTTGAGAGAAAATTTAAAACTTTTTCTCAAAAGAACTTTGCGAGAAGACAAGCACGTCCCTTGTCCCTTGCTTACTTCTGCCAACCAACAATGGTTGCTGGTGTGCTCTGGAAGAGTGAAGGACCAAAGTTAGCAAGACCCTTCTTAACAACGTAGCAGTCTGGACCAGTGTAGACAGGAAGATATGCGTAAGTCTGCATCATCTTCTTCTCAGCCTCATTCATGAGCTTCATGCGCTCATCAAAGTCCTTGGTAGAGACAACCTTTGCAAACATCTCATCGGTCTCTGCGGAGCCCTGCTGACCAAAGTTGGATCCAGACTCAGAACCATAGAGCTGACCACCGTTGTTGTAAGAAGTTGAAGAGCCAACCCAACCAAAGAGGCAGACATCCCAAGAGCCAGAGGTAAGAACATCAGAGAACTCAGAAGATGGGTGAGAATCAAGGGTAAGGTTAATACCAGCATCCTTGCACATCTTCTGGATTGCAGCAGCACGGTTCTTAACAGTAGTACCGTCGCCGAACAGAGTGTAACTAAAGGTTACCTGCTGACCGTCCTTCTCGTAGTAATCGCCATTGAGCTTGTAGCCTGCGTCCTCAAGGGTCTTCTTTGCAGCAGCCTTGCGCTCGTCAGCAGACTTGAGGTTCTTGATATCGTCTGGGAGGTTGTTGTCATAACCAGCTGCCCAATAAGGCCAAAGCATAGAGCCTGGTGCATCCTCTTTCCAGTTAACACCCTGGAAGACGATGGAAACGATAGTTGCAGGATCAACGACCTGGCAGAATGCCTTACGAACTGCAACATCCTGAAGAGCACCGCGAGTAGAGTTAAGCTCGATAACAGCAATAGACATACCAAGACCACGGCGAATCTGAGCCTTATCACCAAGACCGGAGAAGTTAGAAAGAAGCTCAGCAGAACCTGCGACGGAAGTACCAGTAGTATCAGTCTCTTCGTTCTTGAATGCGTTAATGGAAGCCTGGGTATCCATCTGCTTGTAGACAAGGGTATCAAGCTTAGGAGCGTCACCCCACCACTTTGGATTTGGCTTGAAGGTTACAGCAGAGTCATCGAAAGAATCAACAATATAAGGACCAGAACCAAGCTCGTTGTGTGGCTCATTATTGTAACCATTGTTGAAGAAGTCTGGATCCTGAAGCTTTGGGTGCAGAGCATAGCTCAAGATGCTCTCGATTGGATAGACTGCCTCCTTCATGGTAATAACAGCGGTCTTAGCAGTATCACCCTGCTCAACAGACTCATACTTGTCATAACCATCAGTTGAAGAAACCGCAAACTTTTTATTCTGACCACACATAGTGATGAATGCGGTCTGAATTGCGGTCCAATCAATAGCGGTACCATCGTTGAAGGTGGCCTGATCAGTGAAGGTCAGGGTAGCAACCTGTTTGCCGTCCTTCTCCTCTACCTTGAAGTCCTTGATGTAATCCTTGTTTGGCTCAAACTTATCACCATCAGCATTGTTAAGGAACAGGTCACGAGGGTTGATAAGACCGTGAAGGATGTTCATGTAAGAGGTATTACCAGCAAGTTGGTAATAATTCCACTGTGGACCAATCTCGTTGATTGGCTGAGTCAGAGTACCGCCATCCTTAACCTCATCACGAGACTTAGGATTGTTGTACGTCTTGCCCTTCTCTGGAAGTGGAAGCTGATCCAGAGGAGTGTTTGCAGGAGAGCCGTCCTGTGGCTCAGTACCTGTGGTGGTAGAGCCGCCCTGATTATTTGATGGAGCACAACCAGCAAGGCCAAGGCCTGCGGCGGTGATTCCAGTCAGAGCAAAGAACGAACGACGGGAAAAACTGTCAGCCATATGATCACCCATTTCGTTAAAGGCCTACAGATATTCACTTAACTATACGAAATTGCCTGAAAATACTCCATAGCAGAAACATTCCCGTAACAACCTCGTTCACTATTTGTAACAAAGAAAAACCCGCACCTAGTTTTAAGTGCGGGTTTTCAAAAAATTTATTGAATCTTTGTTACTCGATAGAGATGTGAGTAGCAGGAACCAGCTTACCATCCTGGTAAATCATGCGCTCACGGGTACGCTCAATCTTTGGATCAGGAATTGGAATAGCCGAGAGAAGCGCCTTAGTGTAAGGATCTTGTGGGTTAGTAAAGACGTCTTCGGTCTCACCGTACTCAACAATCTTGCCCAGGTGCATAACAGCAACCGTGTCAGAAATATGACGAATAACAGCAAGATCGTGAGCAACAAAGAGATAAGAAATCTTCAACTGAACCTGAAGATCCTCAAGGAGGTTAATAATACCTGCCTGAATGGAAACGTCCAGAGATGCAATTGGCTCGTCCAAGAGAAGAATCTTTGGACTTGTTGCAAGAGCACGAGCAATAGCAATACGCTGACGCTGACCACCAGAGAACTGGGATGGGAAGCGGTCAACATAGTCTGGGTTGATACCAACCAGACGCATAAGCTCGCCAATACGAGTATTAATATCCTCTTTGTTCCAACCCTGTGCCTGAAGTGGCTCAGCCAAAACGTCATAGACAGGCATACGTGGGTCCAGAGAACTCATTGGATCCTGGAAGATAACCTGAAGATCTTTACGCAGCTCTCTACGCTGTGCAGCATTCTTAAGCTCAGCAACATCTTTGCCAAGGACCGTAATACGACCATCCTCAGGCTTCAGCAAATCCATAATCTGCATCAGAGTTGTTGACTTACCAGAACCGGACTCACCAACCAGTGCAAGAGTTTCTCCCTCATGGATCTCAAAGCTTGCACGGTCAACAGCAGTCATAGTGCCCTTGCTGCGTCTAATAAAGCCCTTACCCTGAACAGGGAATGTCTTGGTAAGATTCTCAACCTTAAGTACAACAGGACGCTCGTTACGAGGAACATCAACCCACTTTGGAAGGATTGGCTCAAAGTCTGGATACACCTCAGCGTAAGTGAGGTTCTTCTCGCAAATCTCCTGAAGGTGGTGGCAAGATGCCAGGTGGCCCTCAGCGGCATTTGCAGGAAGCAGCACTGGCTCTTTCTTGGAGCATTCCTCGGTAGCCATAGGACAACGTGGGTTAAAAGGACAACCAGTTGGAATGGCAGCAAGTGATGGTGGATTACCCTTAATAGGAACAAGCCTATGCTCTGCCTGAAGGTGAGGTTTTGGAACAGCACCCAGAAGGCCCATGGTATAAGGATGGCGAGGCTCAGCAAAAAGCGTATCAACACTTGCGCGCTCTACGCCACGGCCTGCATACATAACCATAATGTCATCAGCAGTACCTGCAACAACACCAAGGTCGTGAGTAATCAGAACAACTGCTGCACCCGTCTCTTTCTGTGCAACCTTCAAGACGTCAAGAATCTGAGCCTGAATAGTTACGTCAAGAGCGGTGGTTGGCTCGTCTGCGATGATGATGTCAGGGTTGTTTGCAATAGCAATTGCAATAACAACACGCTGACGCATACCACCAGAGAACTCATGTGGGAAAGAATCCAGACGATTCTCTGGATCAGTAATACCAACAATGGAGAGAAGCTCAATACAACGCTTACGAACGTCTGACCTGCTCATATGAGGATTGTGGGTAAGCAGAGCCTCTGCAAGTTGATCTCCAATAGAGAACATTGGAGTCAAAGCAGACAGTGGATCCTGGAAAATCATAGAAATCTTAGTACCACGAAGCTCTGACATCTCTTCGTCGGTCTTACCAATGAGCTCCTCATTACCAAGCTTAATAGAGCCGGTAACGTGAGCGTTGTCATCAAGAAGACCAATAAGAGACAGAGCAGTTACTGATTTACCAGAACCAGACTCGCCTACGATACCAAGGGTACGGCCGCCCCAAAGGTCAAAGTTAACACCGCGAACTGCGTCTACACGACCAGCCTCAGTATTAAAGGAAACCTTAAGGTTACGAACAGAAAGAACTGGATCTCCTGTTGGAGCACCCTTTGGACCGTTTGATTCAAGCAGCTCGTAGCGAAGGACATCGTCCATCTCTACACTTCCCTGCTTTGTTGAAGTAGTAGTAGTGTCAGACATTATGCACGCTCCGTAGTTTCTTCAGAAACGATGCTACCCTCAAGATCACCGAGCTGAGCGTCATCCTTGGAAGAATCCTCTTCCTGATCTTTGACGCTACCAGCGGCGCGTGAATAAGGGTCAAAGGCATCGCGAAGGCCATCGCCGATGAGCTGCAGGCCAACACAAACAACAATCAGAAATGCCGATGGAATCAGAATCATCCATGGAGTAGTAAGCATTGCAGAAGAACCAGCACTCAGAAGATAACCAAGAGAAGTATCTGGTGCTTTGATACCAAGACCCAAGAAGCTGAATGCAGTCTCAGAGTTAACGCCGCCAATAACAGCCAAGACCAAGTCAATAATAAGAATTGAACCAAGGTTTGGAATAAGGTGACGAACAATGATGGTAAATGGTGGAACACCCATATACTTAGCAGCCTTGACGTAATCTCTCTCACGCAAAGACAGAGCCATGGTGCGGATAGTACGCGCGCGGCCAATCCAACCAAAAGCAGTCAGACCAAAGATAAGCATGAGCCAACCAGACTCACCACCTGCTGCACGAACAATCATAGCAACCAGCAAGAAGCTAGGAATGACCATGAGCATATCAAGAAGCCACATACCGATCTTCTCTGGAATGCCACGGACATAGGCAATGGCAGTACCAATAATTGCAGAGATGATAGTAGTCAAGATTGCGTAGCTAATACCAATGGTCAACGAACGACCAAGGCCGTGGACAACGCAGGCATACAGGTCAATGCCAGCACCATCAGTACCAAACCAATGCTTTGCATTAGGAGCCATGTTAATTGCAGTAAAGTCAGCATCTGTGTAATTAAACGGAGTGGCATATGGTCCAAAAACTGCAATGAGAACCATAATTCCAAGAATAATCAAACCGATTACTGCAGAACGCTGGCGGAAGAAACGCCTTGCAATCAGGCCAGCATAGCTAATTCTTTTAACTTCTTTATTGTCAGACTTAGCATCTGCCTGAAGCTCACGCTCAGCGTTAGTAAGACCTGCATCAATGGAGACGTTTTTCTCGTCTTTGTTCTGAAGCTCTTCTTTAGACATGTCCGCCTCCTTAGCTCATCTTAATTCGTGGATCAAGAGCAGCAGCAAAGAGGTCAGCCAGAAGAGCGCCAACAAGAGTCATTGCACCAGAGAACGCCGCAACAGCAACTGCACCGTGAATATTGTTGTTGTTAATACAGTTAATGAAGTACTCACCAAGACCGTGAATTGCAAAGACCTTCTCGGTCATAACAGCACCTGTGAAGATACCTGCAAGAGAGAAAGCAACTGAAACAGCGGTTGGAATCAAAGAAACGCGAAGAGCGTGCTTACGAATTGCCTTCTTACGAGTAAGTCCCTTTGCGCGAGCAGTACGGACATAGTCTGCGTGCATCTCGTCAAGCAGGTACGTACGCTGAGAGAGGTGGTAACCAACGGAGCTTACGATAGTAAGAACAATGGTTGGAAGAATAATGTGCTGGAGGAAGTCAATGAGCCAAGTGAAGAAATTTCCGGTATCTCCACTGGAAAGATCGGTAACGTAGAAAATACGAGAACCGGCACGTGCGTTAATCTCGATTGCTGCAAAAACAATCAAGATTGCCATAACAACGGTTGGAATAACCAGCAAAACCGAAGCAACACCACTTAAGAAGCGGTCCTGCCACTGATACTGACGCTGGGCGGTATAAACGCCCAGGCTAACACCAATAACAACTGACAAAATAGTTGCTGGAGTCATAAGCTCAATAGAAGCCATAAACTTAGAGCTCATCTCACGGTTAACGTTATCGCCTGTTGGAGTCATACCAAGATCAAACTTGGTAAATAGATTGGTAACCCAAACCTGATAACGTTCAATAACTGGAGTCTTATCATTCAGATTAGTCCTATACAGGTTTTCCTCAATAGACTCCTGTGGAGGACGTGGAGTACGCTGCTCAAAGTTGGAGCGTGGGTTCATAAATGATGATGCGAGGAAGAATGTGAGCGAAGTTGCAACAAAAATCATCACAATGTAGCTCAAAATCCTCTTTGTAACGTACCAAACAAACCGTGCCATTGACTCTCCTCACCGCCTTGCGCTTATCCACCTGATAAGCGAGGTTTTCTCGGTATGGCAACCTAGCATTCCTACAACAAACATGCCGTGAATACACAGCAAAGTGTAATTTTACCATGGATAAGCTGCTTAACCCAAAAAATATCTCTTAGATAAGCAAGATTATGCATACCAATCCCAGTAAAACGTATCCACATATAATGACTGTTTGACTCCAGCGTACAGGTCACAATCAAATTTGTTTACATATGAGAAACGTTATTGAAAATTCTGTTA
>CAUTOT010000012.1:0-19456 GCA_963539765.1 uncultured Atopobium sp.
GACGCTCAAAACGCTGCAAAGGCAATCTTTGCTAACAAGGATTTGGCTCAGGAGCTTGCCGGCAAAGGTACCGTTCTTTCCAGCGCGAACTCCATCAATATTGGTCGCTTGGCACCACAGGTAACCTACTACTTTGACGCATATGCCCAGCTCGTTGCCAAGGGTGCCATTTCACAGGGCCAAAAGGTCACATTCTGCGTACCAACTGGCAACTTTGGCGATGTCCTTGCAGGTTACTTTGCAAAAGAAATGGGACTTCCTGTTGATCGCCTTATTGTGGCTTCTAACAGTAATAAGGTGCTGACTGATTTCTTGGAAACAGGCATTTACGACCGTAGACGCACATTTGAAAAGACTATCTCGCCATCGATGGACATTCTGGTTTCATCAAATCTTGAACGACTCCTCTATCTTGCATCCGGCAAAGACACCGAACTTGTCAGCTATCTGATGAACCAGCTGGTAACCAAGGGTATTTATACGGTACCTGCTCAGGTGATGGACACCAGTCGCGAAACCTTTGACGCTGGCTTTGCCACCGACGACCAGACACGTGAGACTATCTGCTCTACCTGGGAGAATTGTCGTGTGCTGATTGACCCTCACACAGCCGTCGCAAAACACGTGCTCGACAGGGTTTCTCGCCAGGCAAACGACGTGCGCGTATGTCTGTCCACTGCAAGCCCATATAAGTTCTCGTCCGACGTGCTTGCCGCGCTGGGCCACTCGACCGCTGGCCTGGACGACTTTGCGTGCATGCATACGCTCGCCGAAATCACGGGCACTAATCCGCCAATCCAGCTTTCATCGTTGAATGATAACGTTATCATTCATACTGACGTTCGCGAGAAGGAACAGCTTGCTTCGTACGTTTCTGAAGCATGCGGGCGTATTTTTGCTTGTTAGACTCTGAGAAAGCAGGTTCTACATGCTCGACAACACTATCTTGACCGTTTCTGTACCTGCTACCTCTGCAAACATTGGCGTCGGCTACGATACGCTGGGCCTTGCATTTAACCTGCGCGCAAAAATTACGTTTAGGGAGTCCCCTACGCTCATCATTGATGGTTGCCCTGAGCAGTTCAGAAACGATGACAACCTTGTGTGGACGTCGTATATTCGCGCCTGCGAAAAGCTGGGCGAAGAGCCCACTCCCAAGCACATTACTATCGACTCGCCTATTCCGCTTTCCGGCGGACTCGGCTCAAGCTCTACCTGCGTTATTGCAGGTATTGCTGCCGCGATGACCGAGTCTCACAGCGGCTGGGATCCTGAGCGCGCGCTTGACTTTGCCTGCCACTTTGAGGGTCATCCCGACAACGTTGCTCCTGCTATTTACGGTGGCTTGACCTCGTCTTTTGTTGAGGGTGGTCATACCATTTGCACTCGAAGGCTGGTAGCACGCGGACTATCTTTTGTTGCGATTGCGCCGCCTTACACGGTTAACACTGAGGATGCCCGTAAGGTGGTTCCGCAGGAAATCTCTCTTGAAACGGCCGTTTACCAGATGGGACGTACCGTTGCTGTCACTCACGCCCTGGAAACAGGAAACGGCGGACTGTTGGCAGCAGCTTGCAACGACAAGCTTCACGAGCCGTACCGCAAGGAGCTCATCCCCGATTACGAGGAGCTTAAGCAGGTAGCTAAGCTTGCTCGTGCTTGCGCCTTTGTTATCTCGGGCTCAGGTTCCACCATGGTTGCCATCTGCGACTCCCCTGTTACTGCTCGTGCTGTTGCCGAGAATGCCAAGCAGGTCAGAGGCGATCTCTGGATTCAGATTCTTGAGCCAGCACTTCTGGGCACCGTCCTCACTCTTGACGACGGTCAGCAACACCACAACACTTTCGACGAGATCTAACTCCAGCGTTCGAGAGCGTCACGCGGCAGCGCGGGTTTCTCGCCAGGTGAGCCAACGGCGCGTTCTTCTCGCCAAGTACGACTTTGCAACATTACGCGCCTAAAAAGTGCAAAGAATCTGTATTTGAGGCACAGATTCTTTGATGAAATCAGGCAAATCCACAGTTTCTTTTACGTATTTAGGCAAAAGTTACAGATTCTTTGAAGAAATCAGGCGCGTGAAGATAGGCTGCGCCACTCCAAATTTTGCGAGCCTGAAAACTACATCAAGTCTGAGTAAATTTACTCAGACTTGGCGAGAAAAACCGGCAAATAGCTCAGATATGGTGCGCTTTTCAGGCAAACTGTTCAGACATGACAACAAAACCCGGCTCCTACGTTGTGTGGGAACCGGGTTGTCGTTTAAGTCGCGTTTACCGCAGTGTCGCGGTCTGCCGTAGCAGCACGTTTACCGCAAGCCGCGTTTACCGTAAGTTGCGTTTATGCGCCCAGGTAAGCCTTGCGAACGTCATCGTCGTGGAGAAGTTCCTGGCCGGTGCCATGCTTAGCAACCTTACCAAGCTCAAGAACGTATGCACGGTCCGCAACCTTAAGTGCCATATTAGCGTTCTGCTCAACCAGCAAAATGGTGGTTCCTGCATCGCCGAGCTGGCGAATGATCTGGAAGATCTCCTCGATTAGGATAGGAGCCAGACCCATGGAAGGCTCGTCGAGCATCAAAAGCTTTGGCCTACTCATCAGAGCACGACCCATAGCAAGCATCTGCTGCTCGCCACCAGACAGCGTTCCTGCCAGCTGATTCTTGCGCTCGCGAAGACGTGGGAAATGCTCGTAGACCATCTTGACGGTCTTAGCGTTCTGGGAATCGGGCTGCGTATAACCGCCCATCTCAAGGTTTTCAGCAACACTCATGCGAGAAAACACACGGCGGCCCTCAGGACACAATGCCAGGCCAGCCTCAACAATCTTGTGTGCGCGCTGGCCTACAAGGTTTTTCTCGTCAAGGGTGATGGTGCCAGAGTCAGGCTTTACCAGACCAGCAATGGTGTTCAGTGTAGTTGATTTACCTGCGCCGTTTGCGCCAATAAGAGTGACGATCTCACCCTCGTGGATGTCAAAAGAGATACCCTGAACTGCGTGGATTGCACCATAAGAAACGTTAAGGTCCTTGACGGATAACAGGGTTTTCCCAGCGCCAACTGCCTGGATGTTTGTAGTTTCAGCGGCCATTAGCGCACCTCCTGCTTTCCAAGATATGCCTCGATAACGCGAGGGTTATTCTGAACCTCTTCTGGCGTTCCCTTTGCGATGATGTTGCCGTGATCAAGAACGGCCAGACCCTCGCAGATACCCATAACAAACTTCATATCATGCTCGATGAGAAGAACAGCAATCTTGAAGTCGTCACGAATCTTAAGGACATTCTCCATAAGCTCATCGGTCTCTGCTGGGTTCATACCTGCAGCTGGCTCGTCAAGCAGCAAAATCTTTGGCTGAGTTGCCAGAGCACGAAGAATCTCAAGCTTACGCTGAGCACCATAAGGCAGGTTTCCTGCAAGAGTAGTTGCAAGGTTCTCCATGCCAAAAATGCGAAGCAGCTCTCGAGCGTTATCGGCGCTCTCTTTCTCCTGCTTCCAGTGAGCTGGAAGACGAAGGACGTCCTCAAAGAAATGAGACGTCATGTGGCTGCCCTGACCAACCTGAATGTTCTCCATAACAGTCATGTTGTTGAACAGACGAATGTTCTGGAAGGTACGAGCAATGCCCATGTGGTTTGCCTCAACAACGCTCTTACCAGCAAGATCATAGCCGTCAATCATTACGGTACCACGGGTTGGCTTGTAGACGTTGGTGAGCAGGTTAAAGACAGTTGTTTTACCTGCACCGTTAGGACCAATGATGCCAGAAATCTCGGTAGGACCAAGAGCGATGTTGAAGTCATTAACAGCAGTCAAGCCACCAAAGTCAATGCCCAAGTGCTCAGCCTGAAGAACTGGAATTGCGCCAAGATCTCGCTCAGGAATGAGGTTAGGAGACTCTTGCCTGATAAGTTTTGTGGTGTTTTTAGTTGCCATCGCTCTTACGCCTCCTTCGAATCAGTTGAGGCTTCTACCTGCGTATCCGCCTGTGCGTCCACCTGTGCGTTTACCTGCGCGCTTACCTGCGCGTTGACCTGCGCGTCCGAGTCATCCTTGTTCCAAGGGAAATCCCTGTTCATGACTCGCTCAATGATGCGAGACAGCGAGAAGTCATAAGAGCCAAACAGACCCTCTGGTCTAAAGATCATGACCAGAATCAAGACAATTGCATAAGCAACCATGCGGTAGTCAGCAAAGGCACGTAGAGCCTCTGGAAGCACGGTCAGGACAGTTGCGGACACAACGGAACCAAACATAGAACCCATGCCGCCCAAAACAACCATAACAAGGATCTCAACGGACTTCATGAAGCCAAACTTGGCAGGCGCCATAACGCCGATGCAGCCCGCGTAAAGGCCGCCTGCAATACCAGCAAGGAATGCAGAGAAAACAAAGGCCAAAGTCTTGTAATACGTGGTGTTAACACCCGATGCCTCTGCAGCAATCTCGTTATCACGGATGGCGAGAATAGCGCGTCCATGTCTAGACTTCATAAGAGTATGAATAGCAAAGATGGCAAGCGAAACAACAATTGCAGTGTTCAGGTAGCCGGTATAGGCTGGGATGCCTGTCAAGCCGGAAGCACCGCCCGTGAGCTTGAATCCAAGAGCAGAGTCGATGTTAACCAGGACAACGCGGATAATCTCTGCAAAGCCCAAGGTAATGATGGCCAGGTAATCGCCACGAAGACGAAGTGCTGGAATACCAATAACCACACCCATCAGAGCAGCGCAAATGCCGCCGAACAAAAGACCAACAACAAAGAGAATCACTGCTGGTGTAGAGCCTGAGGCCATGGACTGAGCATCCAGACCAAAGAGTGGCATCATGCGAATGATAAAGATTGCGCAGGCATAACCACCAATGGACATAAAGCCAGCGTGACCCAAAGGAAGCTGTCCCAGATAACCAGTAACAATGTTCAGAGAAACGGTCATCAGAACATACACGCCAATTTGCTCAAAAACAACGGTCTGATAGCGAGAAATAAGGCCCTCTCCTACCAGGAAGTTTCCGCCAAAGACAAAAAGTGCAACAAGAATTGCATTGATGGCATAGCGAGCAGGCATAGTGAGCTCACGACGCTGACCATCTTTTCCACCAAAACCAGTGACAATTACGGGGTTGTGGTTATTATCGCGTGGATACATTTTAGTCATGTGAGCCTCCTTACACTTTCTCGGTAACTGGTCGGCCAAGCAGGCCAGTTGGTTTCACAACAAGAACAAGAATCAAGAGTAAGAAGACTACTGCATCCTGCCAGACAGACAGGCCAAAGGCAGCAACAAAGACCTCGGAGAAGCCAACAATAAGGCCGCCAATAACAGCGCCAGGAATGGAGCCAATGCCGCCAAGAACTGCTGCAACAAAAGCCTTGGTGCCCAGCATGACGCCCATGGTAGGAGAAACCTGCTGGTATGCCATGGAGTACAGAATAGCTGCAATGCCTGCCAGAGCGGAACCAACTGCAAAGGTAAAGCTAATAGTGCTATTGACGTTGACACCCATCAGACGAGCAGCGCCCATATCCTCAGAAACGGCACGCATTGCCTTACCAAGACGAGTCTTCTGAACCAAAAGGGTCAGAACAACGGTTGCCACAATAGTAACGGCAACAGTCAAAAGCGCAGTGCCGGAGAGCGTCGAACCAAATACCTGAACAGTTCCCAGGTCAATGATGCTTGGAACAACCTTAGCGTCAGCGCCAAGAAGTAGCTGAACTCCATTTTCAAGCAGGTAAGAAACACCAATTGCGGTAATCAGAATAGAAAGCCTTGGAGCTTCTCTGAGTGGTGCATAGGCAACCTTGTCGATAAGAACGCCCAGCACAACACAGCCAAAAATGGCGAGAAGAACGGCGATTGCAGGATTGAGTCCTAACTGAACAAGCGCAATCCAAGCAACGTATGAACCAAACATGATGATGTCACCATGTGCAAAGTTAAGAAGCAAGATGATGCCGTACACCATTGTGTAACCAAGCGCCACCAGTGCGTAAATACTGCCCAATTGAAGTCCATTGAGCACCTGAGTCAAAAACATCTGAGGTTCTCTTTTCTATGAAGGATTGATCGTGTCATAGATGGACTCTTTGCCATCTTTAAAGGTAATAATCAAGGTGGACTTCACTGGGTCACCTGTTCCCTGATATGAAAGGGTTCCAGTAACACCTTCGACCACACCAGATGCAATAGCGTCAATAATTGCCTGCCTATACTCATTAGAGTTGTAGGTATAACCGCGTTTCTCGACAGTCTTAAGAGCGGAGCAAAGAATCATTGCTGCGTCATAGCCCAAAGAGCAGAAGTTAGTTGGAGCCTCACCGTATTCCTCGGTATAAGCCTTAACAAAATGCTGAACTTTTTCATCTGGGTTTGAAGCAACAAACGCGGAGCAATAGAAGCATCCTTCAAGGTCAGCCGCAGAAGCATAGTCCTGCTCGCCACCAATGATGCCTGCCCAACCATCTGCGCCCATAAAAGGCTTTTTGCAGCCAAGCTGGCGAGCCTGCGTCACAATCTTGCCATTGTCCTGGTAATAGTTTGGAGCCAAAATGGCATCAGGATCCAGTCCAATAATGCTGGTAAGCTGGGCGTTAAAGTCAACAGCTCCCGTTGGATAGCCCTGCTGGGATACAACCTCAATGCCCAACTCACGAGCCCTCTGGACAAATGCGTTGTTTACGCCAATCTCGTAATCGCCACCAGAGTTAAAGATGGTTCCTACACGCTGATAGCCTTGCTTTTTAGCAAACTCTGCAAGAACAACGCCCTGGAACGGGTCGGTGACAGTAGCGCGGAACATGTTATTGCCGTGAGCAACAACGTCTTCTGCTGTTGCGGATGCCGTTACGCAAGGAATGTTGTCCAGAACCGATTTCTGCGCCAGTGCAATAGTAGGCGTTGAGGTAACGTCTCCAAGAATTGCACAGACATTCTCGTCAAGAAGCTTGTTATAGACAAGAATGGCCTCAGTTGAATCGCCCTTCTCGTCCTCTGCAATAGGAACAATCTGGCGACCACCAGCTCCACCGTTCTTGTTGAATTCCTTGAGGTACAGCAAAATGCCGCTACGCACCGCAAGGCCATACTGGGCAACGTCGCCGGTATACGGTCCCATCACGCCAACGTAAATGGAGTTAGGGTCTTGGTTCTTTGGCGAACAACCCGCTAGAGCAAACGACCCCGCAATGGTCCCGGCCACCTCCAAAAAGCGTCGTCGCGTTAGCTTATGTGCCATATTCATCTCCTTTTCTCCATAGCGTTGAATATGTGACACAACACAATATGGCTGCGGCTCTAAAAAAAGAACCACAGCCAAAAAATGTTATCTAACTTGAAATAATTTTAGAGAAACCGGACGTTTCTACTGACCTCAGCTTTGTGTGATGATTGCCGCCGTAGCCTTTGGGCCGCTCCGCACGCGCCTACTTACGCCTCACGTACCAGCGGAAGCTCACCGGCAAAGTGACGAGGCTTGTAAGAGGCCTTGTCTGCGCTGGTCTTCTCGCCAAGATCAAGCGAAGAAATCTTCTTCATCTTGCTGGTGCCACCCTCAATGAGGCGAAGCAGCTCGCGCGTTGGTCTCTCGTCAGCCGCCTGAAGCTCAGCTGCCATCTCACGCTCAACCGCGTCAAAGATGTCCTGAACATGCGATGACGTATCGTTTGTAGCCTTGACCAGCGGCATTGCGGTTGATTGTGCAACCACACCAGCGTAGTTTGGCTCGCGAGAAGGACGAATCTGAGCTGCGGCAACCTTGTGAGACGCAGCAGGTTTTGCACCCGACAACTCCACCGAGCTTGCAACTTCAGCCTCAGCAGTGACCTGACCAATGAGCGGCAGCTGCACTGGATGATACTTGCGCATCTGCTGCTGATCATGGCGAGCTAGATGCTCGTCCATTGCAGCAAGCGCGAGCGTCCAATCATCAGCATGCTCAAGCTCGTCAATCGTACGCTTCTCAGGGAAGACTCCCTGGTCAACGTAAGAAATGCGACTGGAAATATCAGCGGCATGATTGGTGAAGTCTTCAGGAATAGCCTCGGCACCAATCTCGGCAATACCAAAATCGCGCGTAATGGACTCTTCGCCCACAGCCTTAGTCCACCAAGCTGTACCAACGTCACCAACTGTTCCGTCAGCACGTTCGATAATAGGCAGGCCGTCCATAGGATCTTGCCCTAAGCGCTCAAGAAGCACCGCAGCAGCACCCTTTGCACGTGCAACGGTACGCTCGCGCCAGCTCAAAAGCTTGGTGTAGTTCTCTGCAATCTGCGCGTAGTCGTTTGTAGAGTGTGCAGGAGCCTTCTTTGCGCGAACGGGAAGAACGCCCTCTGCGGCCGTACTTACAACCTGTGACTTCTTTGCAGGTGACTCGGCAGGCTGAACAGACAGCTTAGCAGACTGAACACGAATGGAACCAGTCATATCCCACTGAGAAGCCCTCATGTGCTTTGGCTTGTACGCAGCAATCGAGCGCCTTGAAGAGTCCAGCGGAATCACAATGCTCTCTTCTGGCGAGAAGTTCGATGCAGCTGAGACCTGCTTTGAAGATAGACCCTCATCTGAGCTCAGAAACGTTGCAGCTGACTGGCTCTTTGCTTCTACCTCATCGATTTTCTCGCCACGATTTGCAACGCGAGAAACCACTACCGCAGCGCCAGAAATGACAGCAACCGCGGCAAGTCCTACTCCGATGCCGGTAAAGATTGCACCAAGAGGGGTTTGGCGAATTTCATTAGCTGTAAGGGCATACGCAGATGCTGGCTCTACTACCAGAACCAGTCCACTGAGCAGGCCGGCGACTACTGCCGGATTCCTACCTTCTGTCATACATACTCCCCCTACAAACGCTAAGAAGATGCATGAAGACACACGCTAAATTTGCATATGCTACTAAACCCAATACGGGCGACGTGAGCAACGGGTGGGCTTCATTTCATCTTTGTATAATCCGCTGCAACACATAATTGTGCTGTTAGAAATGACTATAGCGTAATTCGTTATTTTTTACAGCGTCTTTAAAACTTTTTCATAATTCTTTGGCAGTTATTCAACAAAATGACGAGAAAAAAGAAGTGCCTTCCAACATAGATTGGAAAGCACTTCTTGCGTCATCTTTAAATCTGACTAATTCTGTGGATAGTCAGACTGTGCAGCCTTCTTTGCAGATCTAATCAGGAAGTCCTGGTTATTGTCGGTCTGCTTAAGACCACTGATAAGAGCAGTAGTTGCACGCTCAGTGTTATTGAAGCCTGCAAGAATACGGCGAACGCCCCATACCATAGGCTGAAGCTCTGGCTTAATAAGCAGATCCTCATTACGAGTACCAGAAGAAACAGGATCAATAGCTGGGAAGATACGACGATCCGCAAGATCGCGATCAAGCTTAAGCTCCATGTTGCCGGTGCCCTTAAACTCCTCGAAGATGACCTCGTCCATCTTTGAGCCCGTGTCTACCAGGGCAGACGCAATAATGGTGAGCGAGCCGCCGTTCTCGATGTTTCGAGCTGCGCCCAAGAACTTCTTTGGTGGATACAGAGCAGCGGAATCAACACCACCAGAAAGAATGCGGCCAGATGCAGGAATAGCCAGGTTGTATGCACGAGCAAGACGTGTAATGGAGTCCAAAATAACCACAACGTCCTGACCCATCTCAACCAGACGCTTTGCTCGCTCAATGACAAGCTCCGAGACAACGGTGTGATTCTCTGCTGGCATATCAAAAGTTGAAGCAACAACGGTGCCCTTGATGGAGCGCTCCATGTCCGTAACTTCCTCAGGACGCTCGTCTACCAAGAGGCAGAAGAGGTGGACCTCAGGATTGTTGGTGGTAATAGACTGGCAAATGCGCTTCAAAATGGTGGTCTTACCTGCCTTTGGAGGCGAGACAATCAAGCCACGCTGGCCCTTACCAATAGGAGCTACCAAGTCAATTGCGCGACCAGTAATGGAGTCTTTACCGTGCTCCATAGTAAGAGGCTGATCTGGGAAAATAGGAGTCAGATCTTTGAAGCGAGGACGGTCCTTAAGACCCTCAACTTCCCCACCATTAACCTGGGTAACCTTCAGAAGCGGTGGATACTTGCTGTTTACGCGAGCAGGTCCAACCATGCCCAAGACGCTATCGCCCGGACGCAGACCAAGATTTCTAATAATCTGCTGGTGGACAAAGGCGTCGTCATCGCCTTCCATATAATTGCCTGTACGAATCCAGCCGTAGCCTTCGTTACTAATCTGAAGAATACCCTCAACAGTCTTAAAACCCTCAGCAGCTGCAGATGCAGCGTATACAAGCTCAATTAAATCGGACTTATGAACGCCTGCGTACTCAATACCCAGCTCAGTTGCTTTTGCACGAAGCTCAGAAAGCTTCATCTCTTGCAGTGCCTCTTTTGAAAGCGATGGCTCGCTTGCTTGGCCCTGCTTGCGATTCTTGTTGCGCTGGTTGTTCTGTCTACGATCGCGAGAAGGACGCTCCTGGTTGTTGGTGTGAGCGTTTTCCTGTATCTTCTCGCCCTCCTGAGCCGCTTCTTTTAGCTCAGCATTACGATGTCGACGACGCGCAGCGCCGGTACGTGCGCGTCCTGGACGCTCTGCTGGAGCTGCCTCAGCATCCGCCTCTGCGCCAGAAGCCTGCTCTTGAGTTGCACCATCCTGCTGCTCAGAGCTGGCCTGCTGCTCAGCAAAGTTCTTCTGAGCTGCATTGTCATTCTGGCTGGCTGCGCTTTCTGCCTCAGCTTTGGTGAACGCTGGAGCAGGAGTTACCTCTGCAGAAGGCTGAGTTGCATCCTGAACAATCTTGGTAAGACGATCAGTATCTACAACGTCAGAAGAAACCTTGCCGCCTGCCTGGACTTGAGCAAGAACCTCTGCCTGAAGAGCCTCAAGAGTCTGCTCCTGTAAAGCGCGCTCCTCCATCTCTTCTTTGCTTGGACGGCCACGGCGACGTTTAGGAGGCTCTGCAATGCCAGCTGCATTTAAAGCCTCAGCCATAACTGCCTCTACGGCGCGACGAGCCTCGGTCTCCTTCTTAGTAGGACGACCACGACGGCGCTTAGCAGCTGAATTAGAAGCCTTTTCTTCAGTTGTCTCAGAATTAGTATTTTCAGAAGTAGTATTTTCAGAATTACTATTTTCACTCTTGCGAGGTCTACCACGTCTACGTGGTGCTGGAGTATTTTCTACATCATTTAAAGAATCATTTTGGACCGAAGATGTTTCGTCCGACATGTACAAACCTCTCTGTTTGCTCATCAAAATAATCTGTATAAATACGTGAGAAATATGATGAAGGGATAACAAACAAAATCAAATAGGTGCAAATCCAAAAGGAATATACCACGAAAATGCCCGCCTTATGATGAAAAAATAATAAATTTCACCATAAAACGGGCAAATGGGGATTTATAACCACTAACCCTTAAACCTCGAGAAAACCATCTTCTAGATTTCTTTAATCTGCATAAATCATTTAAACAGCTGTACGACTCTTTCTTTTAACAATGATGTCTTCAATTTGCTGAACGATTTCTTTGATATAGGTCTTGCCTTGAGGTGTAAGCTCAACCATGGTTACTCTTCTTGAGAGAGCATCATCATGTTTGCGCTGCACCAAGCCACTTTCTGCCAAAGCAGTAAGAGACATAGAAACCGTTGGCTGCAAAAGACCAAGTGCATCAACAATCTCTGTAATTGAAAGAGCGTCTTTAGGAGAATCCAGAATTGCAAGAAGGACCATGTCTGCAGCCCTGCAATACAGAGCTCCCATAGCGTCAACATACATGACAATACGCTCAAATGAAGTGCGAGAAAGTGCCTGACCAGGTGCAATACGAGCACAGGTGAGCTTAGACAGCTCCTCTACTGCTTCTACACCCTTTTCTGTAATGATGCACACTACGTTGCGTCGATCAATGGCGCCTTCATCTCTTTTGATGAAACCAAGCCTTGCCAGGTGCGAGGTACGATGAGTAATCGTAGGACGAAGAGCACTCTGATACTCGGCAATTTCCGAGGTCTTAACAGGCGCGCCCTTCACATTGAGGCGACACAAAATAGCAAACTCTTCAAACGTGAGTCGTCTGTTAGCAGGTACCACTCTTCTAACTAAGTTGTAAGACCTGCGAATGGACATGTACTCGCGAAGTTCCATAGAGACCTCCACTCTTATGCCCGAACCATTTACTATTTGCTCGCATAATGAGTATACCCCTAAAAAACACGTGTTAACGTGGGGACAAAACAATAGTTAGTCAAAAATATGTTAGAAAAAGGCGTGTATATGACATCAATATAGGCTTTTATATGCTGCAATATAAAATTTGAGTAATAAAAATTAATTTTATTATCTCTTTTATACATTAAAAAAGTTTTTACATAACGCAGAAATGTGTAAATTATCTGGAGGAATTCACAAAAGATACCGTGCAAGTATTCAATACTTGCACGGTATCATGACAAAACAACATAGTTAGCTATCGTTTACATTGCCTCAGGAGCAGAAACGCCAATCAAATTAAGAGCAATTGCAAGCACGCGGCGGGTTGCGTCACAAGCAGCAAGACGAGCCTTAGAGAGCTCCACGTCAAGTGGACGTCCTTCAGAAGGAAGCACCTGGCAAACGGTATAGAATGCGTGGAACTGGCCGGCAAGCTCTTCAATATAGTGTGTAATGCGGAATGGCGCCCTATCGCGAGCACAACCCTCAACAAGGCCTGGGAACTCAAAGAGCTTACGAGCAAGCGCCTGCTCAGCTGCATCAGAGAGCAGTCCAAGATCAACCTCGGAGCCAATAGCCTTATCTGCGACGGCGTCCATGCCAAGCGCCTTTGCCTCATCAAGGTCAACGCCAGCAGCACGACGCAAAATAGAACAAATACGAGCGTGGGCGTACTGAACGTAATATACAGGATTAGAGCTGTCCTGACGCTTTACCTGTTCAATATCAAAGTCAATCATCTGGTTGGAAGACTTTGAAACAAGGGTGTAGCGCGTTGCATCAACACCAACCTCGGCGAGAAGTTCGTCAAAGTGGATACCAGTTCCTTTACGCTTAGACATTCTGACGGCAACGCCGTTTCTAAGCAGATTGACCAGCTGACCAAGCAAAACCTCAAACTGAGTTGGGTAACCAAGAGCTGTGGCAGCAGAGCGAACACGCTGAATATATCCGTGGTGATCTGCTCCCCAAATATCAATAACGTGGTCAACACGCTGGAACTTGTTCCAGTGGTACGCAACGTCGGAAGCAAAATAGGTATACTCGCCATTTGTTTTGATGAGTACACGGTCCTTATCGTCACCAAAATCAGTGGAACGGAAGAACAGTGCACCCTCATCAGAACGATACAGGTACCCAAGCTTATCAAGAGCATCGAGCGCACGGTCAACAGCGTCTTTACCCTGGTCATCCTTGACATACAAAGAACGCTCAGAGAACCAAACATCAAAGTCAGCACGGGCGTTGTGGCAGGTATTTTTGATGGACTCAAGCATCATCTTGTAGCCGCGCTCACGGAACTCTATCATGCGCTCATCTTCAGACTTGTCTGCCCAGATCTCTCCGTCATTTTTAAGGAAGAAAAGACCCAGGTCAACAATGTAGTCTCCGGCGTATGCATTGCCGCCAAGAGAGTTGATAAACTCATCGGTAAATGGATGCTCCTCGGGATGTGCATCCTCTTCATCTGCAACGTAAGCATTGCGATCTTCGGCCAACACCTGAGCGGCGGCGTCGGCGTCAATGCCGCGCTCCTGCATGATGTCAATAAGCTGCAGATAACGCTTAGAAATGGAGTGACCAAAAACGTCCATCTGTGAGCCGTGATCGTTTACGTAGTATTCGCGCTCAACCTCATAGCCCGCAAAGGCAAGAATGCGGCTCAGAGAGTCTCCCAGTGCTGCCCAGCGACCGTGGCCAATATGCAGAGGGCCAACAGGGTTTGCAGAAACGTACTCTACCTGAACCTTCTGGCCAGCACCAAAGGTAGAACGACCAAAATCGGCGCCCTGCTCGCGAACGGTGTTAAAAATCTCATTGCCCGCAGCGGTAGACAGGTAGAAGTTTACAAAGCCAGGACCTGCAACCTCAACGCGCTCAATCTGAGGGTCTGCAGCAATATGAGATACAAGAGCTGCAGCAATATCGCGAGGAGCCTTATGTGCCAGCTTTGCAGAACGCATTGCAACCGTAGAAGACCAGTCACCATTTGATGAGTCCTGTGGGCGCTCAAGTCCCACGTCATCAATCTGGAATTCAGGCAACTCACCCGCAGCCTGGGCATCTGCCAAGGCTTGACGTACAAGTTCCTCGATCTTCTCGCGCATGGTTCTCCTTTAAATTCAGTGCACGTGTGCAGCGTAATTACGTGGTAGGTTGTGTAGTTGGTTGCGTAGCTTCTAGAGGACTACTCGGTTTCCTCGGAAGATTTTACCTGATGTTGAGCAGCAAGTTCATGACGCAAATTGGCCAGGCCACGCTCGAGACCCACATGATAAATCTGAGGATTCAAGAAACGCGTATACGCTGCGTCCAGGCGCATGAGTGCCGCGTGACAACGGTCGCGAGCAACCTCAATAGACTCGCTCTCCCCTACGCGCTTGCCGCCTTCTACCAGCCTTACCATCAGCTCGCGAGAAGTTCCTTCAAGCTTGTGAGTTGAGTATGGATCAATGATATCTACCACGGTTGCCTTAGACTCTGGATTCTTGGTGACCAGGTAATCTGGGTCAAAAATCATGTCGCCTGCAGGGCAGCCATTTACATCGTAGAAGCGGCGGATATGCTGAATGCCAGGAACGGTGCGCTTGTAGGCCATCTCAGACAGCTTGATAACAGGAGTCCAAGGCTCAGAAGCAGACTGACGACGAGCGGTCAGCTTATAGACACCGCCAAGCGAAGGCTGAGGATCGCAGGTAGCAAGCTTGGTGCCAACACCAAAGGCGTCAATAGGTGCTCCCTGAGCAAAGAGCGACTGGATGGTGTACTCGTCAAGATCGTTTGAAACGGAAATCTTGATGTACGGAAGACCAGCCTCATCAAACGCCTTACGAGCTTCCTTGGAAAGACGTGCAAGGTCTCCAGAGTCAATACGGACAGCGCTCAGGCGCTCGCCGCGCTCCTCCATCTCTTTTGCCACAATGATGGCGTTCTTGATGCCTTCGTGAACATCATAGGTATCAAGCAGAAGTGAGCAGTTAGTTGGGCTAGATTTTGCAAACGCCCTAAAGGCATCAAGCTCAGTATCAAACGACATTACCCAAGAGTGTGCGTGGGTACCAAAAACAGGAATGCCGTAAATTTTGCCAGCAAGGACATTTGAAGTGCTTGAAGCTCCTGCAATATAGGAAGCACGAGCAACTGCCAGACCACCGTCTGGACCCTGTGCACGACGCAGGCCAAAGTCAGAGACAGGATTGCCTTGAGCTGCCTTGATAACACGCGCGCACTTAGTTGCTGCCAAAGTCTGGAAGTTGACCAGGTTGAGCAAAGCGGTCTCAATGAGCTGACAATCAACAATGGAGCCCTCAACGCGAACCATGGGCTCACGTGGGAAAACAAGCTCTCCCTCTGGAATTGCGTCAATGGTTACATTGAGCTTGTGGTTGCGCAAAAACTCGAGAAACGCTGGCTTAAAGAGACGACCGCCACCAGGAGAGTTAATGCTTGCCAGGTAGTCGATGTCGTCATCTTCATAGATAAAGTTTTCAACTAAGTCAGCAATTTGACCAGTACCACAAGAAATGGCAAATCCGCCATTAAAGGGATTCTCGCGGAAGAATGCGGTAAAGCATGCCTCTGCATCAACAAGACCGGCTTCCCAATAACCTTGAGCCATCGTGAGCTCATACAAGTCTGTATTAAGGCTAACGTCTGAGGGTTTGGTACGATCAGTGAGTGACATAGTTGCTCTTTTCGATTGGTCAAAAACTGACGGTGAGACGATATATCTAGAGTAGCAGTCTTACAAAATAAATTGGCTTACAACAAAAATAACTGCGAGAATTACCACAGTTCCAATAACAATTTTTTGCCCTAGAGGCATCTTAATGTCTTCGTCGTCCTCATCGGGCTCCATGAGAGCACGGCCCTTGGCACGCTGCTCCTGAATGCGACGAATCTGCTCGGCTTCCTGCTGAGCTGCCTTGCGTGCGGCACGCTGTTGAGCTGCAACAAGTTGAGCATCTTCTTCGGCGGCTGCTGCCTCCGCCTCTGCTTGCGCTTCTGCTTGGGCTGCACGGGTCTTCTCGGCACGAAGCGCCTCAAGCTCCCTACGCTCTTTCTCGGCACGAAGCGCCTCGAGCTCCCTGCGCTCCTTCTCTGCGCGAAGGGCTTCAAGCTCAGCGCGCTCCGCGTCCGTGAGCGCGGCCGCCTGTGGCGCTGGGTTGGTTTGGACCTCTTCGGGTTTCTCGACAGACATGGTTACTCCTCGGTTTGTGTATCGGGGATGCTGGTGGTGGCGTCGTTGGCGGCGTCTCCGTGTGCCGTGCGGAGCATGAGTGCGGGGCCCTCAACACCTGTTGCGTCAAAGGCTGGCACAAAACTCTCGGAGACGGTTCCACCCTCCTGCCACCACAGGTTCTCAAAGCCCAGGTCATCCGCATGACAGAGCACCAGCTCGTACTCCTCGTCAGATAACGTTCCAGAAAGCGGACCGCCAGCCGCACGCATGCGCTCGTTGGGCGTGTACTGATTCATGATTGATACGTCTACATCATTATGACAAAGATTCCAGACGCGGTTGAGCACCTCGCAGGAATCGTCCGCGTGCGTGGGCATGACCAGGTGGCGCACAATAATGCCCTGCAGCATGCGACCGTCATCATCCAGCTTGCGACCTCCGCGACTCATCACCGAGTCATGCATAACCTCAAGCGCCGCCATGGACATCTCTGGATAATCTGCTGCGTACGAGAGCTCTTTTGCCAGCGCAGGGTCTGCGTACTTGACGTCTGTCAGCCAGATATCAATGACGCTCGAAACTTTCTGCACCACCTCTGGCAGCTCATATCCCGAGGTATTACATACAATCGGAAGCGTGAGTCCCGCCTCTTTTGCCAGCGTTACCGCCTCAATAATGTGTGGCGAGAAGTGCAGTGGAGTCACAAGATTAATGTTCAGTGCACCCTGAGCTTGGAGTTCAAGCATCATCTGAGCAAGGCGCTCGGTTGTGACAGGCTTGCCAAAACCCTCCTGCGAGATCTGATGATTCTGACAGAACACACATCTGAGCGGGCAACCTGTGAAGAAAATTGCACCCGATCCAGCCTCGCCCGAGATAGGAGGCTCCTCCCAGAAGTGCAGCGCTGAACGAGCCACACGAATGGTGCTTGAAGCTCCACAAAGGCCCGCTTTACCAGCGTTTCTTTGAGCATGGCAACGCCTTGGGCAGAGTTCACAGACGTCGTAGGCAGAAAACGTAAGGGTACTAGGTGATGGTGCACTACCCAAGGGTTTCTCGCCTCCCGTCGTATCTGCCCAGGCAGATGGTGGTATAAAAAACGCGCAGGGTCTCTGCGCGCGTCAAAGTCATGGTGGAGATAAAGGGATTCGAACCCTCGGCCTCTGCCTTGCGAAGGCAGCGCTCTCCCAACTGAGCTATATCCCCGTTGCGGTACTTATTGTGGCAATCAGGGGCAGGTATGTCAATGATTATGCGGGCAGAATGAAGTGGCGCGCGGGCCGTCGAGGCAGAAAAATATCCTTCCCCGCAGTCATCTATGAACCCACCTTCATAAGGTGGGCGCCGCGCTCGGGTGTTCCAGCTTCCTTAACAACGAAGGATGCCTGTACTGAACACGAGATTAGGCTCCCTGAAAAAACTTGTCGGTTCACCCAGTTTAGACCGCGGGAGAAGGACAATTCTTACTATAAAGAGATTATAAAAAGATTAAAGTCTTGACTTGTTTTTTAATGAGCAGCACAATTAAATGGTATGGATTTTAGCAGTTAAATACTGTTTTTTATTGGAGGGTATACGGCTTGAACCTCTGGGTAACCATGTTTTGTGTTTTCCTCTCGGCTGGTCTTGGTTCAGCTCTGATTACCCCTGCCGTTCGTCAACTGGCTTGGAAGCTTGGAGTTGTCGATAAACCCTCTGCACGTCGAGTCAATAAAAAACCTATTCCTCGCATGGGCGGCGTTGCAATTTTCTTTGGGTTAGCCGTTGCTATGCTGGTGCGTTATGGCGTTGAAGCAATCCTTGGACATGCCGAGATTACGCTTTCTTCTCGCTATTACCTGAACGTTAATTTTTGGGTTGTTGGCGCAGCCTTTGTGGTCATCTTCTTGACCGGCCTGCTCGACGATATTTTTTCTCTCAAGCCGATTCAGAAACTTGCTGGTCAAGTAATTGCGGCAAGCATTGCAGCGGCAGGCGGCCTGATTATCGGTAACGTTGTTGACCCGTTTTCCGCATACGGATTTGTGGATCTTGGGTGGCTTGCCTATCCCGCAACCGTCATCTACCTGGTCGCTTACGCCAACATCATTAATCTGATCGACGGCCTTGATGGACTTTCTTCAGGTATTACCTGCATTGCCTCCACCACTATGTTTGTGCTCTCCATTTGGGCGGGCAGAATTGACGCTGCACTTTTAAGTGCCTCAATCGCAGGTACCACGCTTGGATTTTTGGTTCACAACTCATACCCTGCAACTATTTTCATGGGCGATTCTGGTTCTCTGACCTTGGGATTTGCTCTGGGAACAATTTCGCTTTTGTCCGTTACTCGTTGGGCGGGACTCACAACCATCATTGTTCCTCTCGTCGTTGCAGGTATTCCAATCATCGATACCTTCTCCGCGATTGTTCGACGCACACGCGCACACGTTAGCTTTGCAACCGCCGACCGCGGACACATCCACCACCGCTTAATGGCTCATGGCTACAACCAGCGCCAAGCGGTTCTTTTGATGTACGGTTGGACTGCCCTTCTGTGCGTTGGTTCGCTCATTATGACGCAGGTCAATACGCTGCCTCGTATTGCAATTTTTGTCATGCTGCTTACCATGTCTGCTTTCTTTGCAAAGTACCTGCACCTCTTTGAGCCTGTTCTGCTTCACCATACTGATCCAAAGACTGGCGAGGATGAGCTTATTAGTCCAAAGGATCCGGAATTCGACGAAGAGATCAAGCAACTTCACGAAGAAGAGCACGAACATTTCGAAGAGCTCATCCACAGAGATCACAAGAGCGAATAACTAGTAAAACAGCCGCTCACATATCGGCGTTCCGTGCGCCCGCGGTTCTGGTCACGACTGCGACTGCACGGGTTTCTCGCCAGGTACTCCATAACAACGTACGCGCCTAAAAAGTGCAAAGAATCTGTACTTTAGATACAGATTCTTTGACAAAATCAGGCAAATCCACAGTTTCTTTTGCATTTTTAGGCTTGAATTGTCAAAGCAAGTGCAACGTTTGGTGATGGTAGACTTCCCAAGGGCACTTCCAACCC
>CAUTOT010000013.1:0-19035 GCA_963539765.1 uncultured Atopobium sp.
ATTCTTGTGACCGTTCTGTTGCTCGTTGCTGTTGTAGCTCTTGTTGTTGTGACTTCTATGATTCCTGGTATTCCTCACATTCTTAAGGAGTACCAGATGAAGCGTCTTACCGTCTTCTTGGATCCATCCGTTGATCCGTCAGGAGATGGCTATAACTTGCAGCAGGCAAAAATTGCCGTAGGTTCTGGTGGCTTTATTGGAAAAGGACCAGGTAACGCTACGCAGGCAAGTGGACGATTCTTACCTGAGGCACATACGGACTTTGTTTTTGCGCTCTTCTCGGAAGAGTTTGGCTTCCTTGGTGCATTCATTATGCTTTCGCTTTTTGCGTGGATGATTTTTGCAACCATTCTGTTTGCTATGAAGACCGAGAATACCTTCTCTAAGCTGGTGCTTGTTGGTTGTGCAGCCATGTGGTCGTTCCAGGTTTTGCAAAACGTTGGCATGTGTATTGGTATCATGCCTATTACCGGTATTCCTCTGCCTTTTATTAGCTTTGGATCTACATCGATGATTGCCCAGCTTGTCTCTGTAGGAATTATTCAGTCAGTTTACAGACATAGAACTAAGGCGGCATAAGCTATGGCAAAAAGAAACAGCTTAGGCAAGCTTGCAACTTCTGTACTGCAGGAATTCCGCGGCTCACTTTCATCTCTTGAGCCAACTTACACGCACATCTATGTTGATTCTCTTGATTCTGAAGAGGCAATTCTTGCTGTTCATACGTATTTTATGCCAGAGAGAACAGATGCTACGGTACGTGTTTCTAAACTTGCTGATGGCGTCTCGTTTACCTCTGGAGGCACTGGTCGTGCGGGAAAGAGCGCCGCTATTCCTGATATTGCGGTGATTATTCCTACACCAACATCACAGTATGAGGACGCCCTTACCATGTTGGTAAGTCATTCAATTCCTTGTGCGGTGGTTGTAGAGTCTGCAGTTGAAGCGCAACAAATTGCTGATACGCTCTACAACACAGGGCTTATTAGTATTATTGCAGGCACCACTGAAGAAGTGCTCTTTGATCGACTCTCTTCATGGATTGCAACGGCAACAGAAAAATCAGTCTCTTTTGCGGCAGCGTATCCTCTTTGTAGAACTCAAGTGGTCAAACAGATAACTGCTGCTTGCGCTAAAGAAAATGCAGCTATTGGAGCTGTGGCATTTGTTCCTGGCTCTGATATGCCGCTGATGACAGCGCGCCAGATTAGGATGGCACTTGATATTACCGCCGCCTATAACATCAATATGAGTGTTGAAACCATTGCCGAACTTCTCGGCGTTGTGGGTGCGGGCTTTGGATACCGTACGGTTGCACGCACGGTTGCAGGCACAGTTCCAGGGTTTGGTTGGGCGCTTAAGGCTGGCATGGGGTACGCAGGTACTCACACTACTGCTCGCGTCATTCACGCGTACGCTCGCAAAATTGCCGAGAAACGCGACGAGGTAGCAGCTGATTCTTCTACCAAAACCGGCGCTTCGAGTGCTTCTACAGGCGCAAGCGCAACAGCAGATACAAATTCACAATCAAATACCGTAGAGATAGCAACCACACAGTCCCTCGCTAAAAGATAGAAAGTAGACTATCGTGCGTGTTAAACGAGAAAATCTCTTCCATCTCATTGAGCCCATGCTTCCGCATGTCGAGAAACCCTCAAGATACTTAAATCACGAGTGGGGAGCGGTAGAGGAGCAAGAAGGCCCTTTTCACGTTTGTATGGTTTACGCCGACGTGTACGAGGTTGGTCAGCCTAATCTGGGCATTGCTATTTTGTATAACGCCCTGAATAAGGCACCTCATATTTCTTGTGAGCGCGCCTATCTGCCTTGGACGGATATGTCCGCTTTGATGCGTAAGCGCAATGTTCCTCTGCTTTCTTTGGAGGGTGCGGCACCTTTAGCATCTTTTGATGTGGTGGGCTTCACCCTTGCGCATGAAATGATTGCTACCAATATTATAGAAACGCTTGATTTAGCAGGTATTCCAAAGCTTTCTGAAGAGCGTGATGAAGAAGATCCACTTATTTTTGGTGGCGGTCCATCTGTTTGGAACTCTGAGCCTGTGGCTCCGCTTTTTGATGCCATTCTCTTAGGTGATGGCGAAGAAGCACTGGTAGAGATGTGCGAGTGCGTAAGAACTTCCAAGCTGGACGGGGTTTCTCGCCAAGAGATTTTGCACAGGTTGTCTCAGATTCAGGGTGTATACGTGCCATCGCTTTATCAGATTGTGCACGATGACACCGCAACACGCTGGGGTTACGCGGTCCCTAAAGAGGGAAGCGGTGCGCCAAGCGTGGTGTATAAGCGCTGTCTGCCAGATCTTTCGGTGACTGACCCTGTGGCTCAGCGCATTGTTCCGTATACCGAGATTGTGCAAGACAGGCTGGCGCTTGAGATTCAGCGCGGATGCGCTCGTGGATGCAGGTTTTGTCAGGCTGGTATGACCTATCGACCTGTTCGTGAGCGCCCGGCTCAACAGATTGTTAAAGCAGGTGAGGAAGGTCTTCTGAAGAGTGGCTATGATGAGGTTTCGCTCACGTCGCTCTCTACAACAGATCACTCTCAGTGTGGCTATATTCTTCGCCGTATGAATTCTGACCTACGTAAACGTGGCGTGCGAATCTCTATTCCGTCACAGCGTATGGACGCGTTTGGCGCGGAGATGGCAGACGCAGTTTCTACTTCAAGGCGCGGTGGCCTGACGTTTGCGCCAGAAGCAGGCTCACAGCGCATGCGTGATGTTATCAACAAGAACGTCACCGAGGATGATCTTGAATCTGCGGCAAGAAACGCGTTTGAAAACGGTTGGCGCCGCATGAAGCTCTACTTTATGATGGGCCTTCCAACCGAAACTGACGAGGACATCCAAGCCATTCCCGCAGTTGCAAAGCGTATTTTGGACATCGGCCGAGAAATTGGTGGCAAGGGCGTTACGGTTTCTGCTTCTGTTGCCGTGTTTGTGCCCAAGTCCTACACGCCGTTCCAGTGGGTTGGCCAGATTTCTCGCGAGGAAGCCCAGCGTAGGCAGCAGTTATTGCTGTCTTCTAACCATGATAGGGGACTCAAGATTGCCTACCATGACTCCGGAACGTCTCTGGTAGAAGGCGCGCTCTCAAAGATGGGTCGCGACGGCTTTGATCTGATTTACCAGGCATGGAAAAATGGTTGCAAGTTTGATGCGTGGACCAGTGAGTTTAATCTTGATGCGTGGAATGCAGCTGCAGAAAGTCTGGGTTTATCGCTGTCTGATATTGCAACAGAAACCTTTGATATCCAGGCAAAACTCCCTTGGGATCACACGTCTCCTGGCGTCTCCAAGGGTTATTTACAGCGAGAATATCGTCGAGCCATGGACGAGGTCACCACACCAGACTGCACGTTTACTTCTTGTACGGGATGCGCGGTATGCCAGACCTTGAAGGTCGACAACGTGTTGATGGGGGTGCGCTCATGACGGATACGCAGCTAGAGAGCGTAGCTCCTGATGTGGTTGAGCCGGCGAAGAAAGACTGGCGCGCTGGTAGGCCACAGATTCAGCCAGAGATTATGACGGAGCGTGGAGCAGAGATTTTTAGGCTTCGCGTGGCTTACAAGAAAGACGACCGCCTTGCGTTTCTCGGTCATCTTGAGCTTATTGGCACTATTGAGCGTTGTGTTCGTCGAGCTCAGCTTCCGTTTAGGGTAGGAAACGGCTTTGCTAAGCGCATGGGCGTCCAGTTCTCTCAGGCGCTTCCCGTTGGCGCTTCGTCTGAGGCGGAGTACTTTGACTTGAAGCTCACAGAATATGTGGACCCGGATGAGGCGTTAGAGAGGCTGTTGTCGGCTACGCCTCCCGCGCTTGCTCCGTTTGCTGCCAGCTACGTTGATCGGTCGCTGCCAGCGCTTGAAGCATGGTTGAATGCCGCTCATTGGAGATGTGACATTTTGGGAGAAGGTCTTAGGTCAGACGCGTTGCGTTGGGGGTTTGAGGATCTTCTCGCCAAAAAAGAGCTGACATACAAGCGCGGTGACAAGCAAAAAGTGGTCAACTTGGAGACAACGTTTGCGGGTTACAACATCTCTGAGAGCTCATCTGATGCATGCATTTCATTTGAGCTTGATACGCTGCAAGATCCACGAGCAGCGCTCAGACCAGCGGTTTTGATCTATGAAGCACAAAGAATTGCAGCTGAGGCAGGACTCGATGGACTGCAAGGCATTGACTCTTTGAAGGTTTGTCGCACCTCACAGGCACATGTTTCAGAAAATGGACTCCTTGTGAAGCCTCTATAACATGTAGTTTTGTCTTGGAATTTTCTGAAATATGCAGTAGACTATTTCGAGTTGTGTTTCTCGCCGAGGGACATGGGACACCGACAGTTTCCCGCGGATGCCACAGGTCACGGCGGCGAAGATCTTTGCTCGGATCTTCAGAAATGCAAAGATAGTATTAATCGTTGCAAGAATCAGCAATGAAGGGTTACACACATGTACGCAATCGTAGCAACTGGTGGCAAGCAGTATAAGGTTGCCAAGGGCGACGTAATCAGCGTCGAGAAGCTTGATGCGCAGCCTGGCGATAAGGTAAAGCTTGATGTTCTTATGCTTAACGACGGCAAGAAGGTTGTTGCTGACGCTGCCACTCTTTCTTCTAAGAAGGTTACCTGTGAGGTTCTTGAGCAGTACAAGGGCAAGAAGGTCCTCGTCTTCAAGTTCCACAAGCGTAAGCGCTATCACCGCGCCAACGGTCACCGTCAGAACCTTACTAAGCTGAAGGTTACCGCGCTCCCTACCGCTCGTAAGGCTGCTGCTAAGGCATCCGACGAGTCTGCAGAGTAATTAGTCACTTCTGATATTGAGATAGGCAGGTAGCATTTATGGCACACAAGAAAGGTCTCGGCTCTTCCCGCAATGGTCGCGACTCACAAGCACAGCGCCTTGGCGTTAAGATTTACGGTGGTCAGGCAATCAAGGCTGGCCAGATTATCATCCGTCAGCGTGGTACTCACATCACTCCTGGCGTAAACGTTGGTCGCGGCAAGGATGACACTCTCTTTGCACTTTGCGATGGCGTTGTTGAGTTCAAGAAGGGTGCTAAGCACGTCGTTAACGTCGTTGCTGCTGAGGCATAAGTTTTCTTGAACATCCACAGTTCATTCAAGGGGTCCTTCGGGGCCCCTTTTTGTTTCTCGCGGTATTTTGCACTTGCTGTTGCCGTTTACAGTTTCTAAATGGTTTCTTAATGTATTTCTTGACACAACCGGGCAAAGTAATGGTATTCTTCTTACATTGCAATTTACGCTCTTGGGAGGAGGACATATCATGCGCGCTACAGGCACTCAGCAGTGGTGGTGGAACAACTTGTCTTTCTCCGGTCAGCGATGAGTTGCTTCTGCATACGCATTTAGAGGCTCTCGGGTGACCGAGAGCTTTTTTTGTGCGTACATTTCTTGCTAAATCCGGATGGCGAGAAACCCGTGTTGTTAAAAGTTTTGTTTGTACGTTTTTAGTTTTGCGTTAAAGGAGTTTGTATGTCTACAGAAAATCTCAATGAGGTTAACGCCGCAGGCACAGAGTCAGGATCTGCAGAGCAGGCACCACGTGTTGTTGCTGCTTCAAAAAATGCAGGAGTATTGGACGTTACTTCTCTAGTCCTTGTTGCTGTCCTTATTGCTGCTGGTTTTATTCTTAACCTGACCGTTGGTAAGGCAATTAGTGCTATTGGAATTGGTCCAGAGTTTATTATTTCTTCGTTCTGCCTGGCTATTCTTTTGCTTAAGCCAAATGCTGTTCAGAGCCTGGTTATTGGTCTTATCGCAGCTACCGTTATTCAGCTGACCACAACTGTTCCAGGTGCTGATTTTGTTGCAGAGGGCGCAGCTTCACTTGTTATGTTTGCCTTCACAAGGTCCGCTCTTGCAGATAAGCCAGTAATGCCAGCAATTGGTTCTTTTGTAACCACTCTTATTTCTGGTCTGATCTTTGCTGCCATTGCTATTCCAGCCAAGGGTGCAACTATTGAGCTTTTCTACGTAATGCTTCCTGTCATCGTGGGAACCGCATTCTTTAATGCTATTGTTGTTCAGGTTCTTGCGGCTCCTCTTAAGAAGGTTTTGGGTCGATAAGTTCTTAGATACGCACTTATTTCCTGGAGAACACTGTGTCTATTATTGAAGTTCAATCTGTGTCCTATAGCTATCCTGATAGCTCAGTGCATGCTCTGAATGAGCTGTCACTGAGCGTTCAGGAGGGTGACTTTGTAGGTATTGTTGGTCCTTCTGGCGCAGGCAAGTCCACGCTTGCTCTTGCACTTTCCGGCGCTATTCCTCATCACTTCAGGGGAAGTTTCTTTGGAAAGATTCTTGTCTCTGGAATGGATACCTGTACGGTTGCCTTAACTGATATCTCTAAGATTGTGGGATCCATTACCCAAGATATCAATGCGCAGATGGTAGCTTCAATTGTTGAGGATGAGCTTCTCTTTGGCCTTGAGAACTTTGCTGTTCCTCACGCAGAGATTCCAGAACGAATTACCTATGCGCTAGAGACAGTTGGCATTGCCAATCTTCGCTTTAGAGAGATTGCTTCTCTTTCTGGTGGACAGAAGCAAAAGGTTGCTATTGCAGCTCTTTTGGCACTACAGCCGCAGGTTATGGTGCTTGATGAGCCAACAGCAGCCTTAGATCCAACGTCGTCTGAGCTAATCTTCCAGACGCTTTCAGAGCTCAACAAAACTAAGGGCATTACGGTTGTGGTAATTGAGCAGAAAGTTGGTCTTCTCGCCAAGTATTGCTCAAAGATTGCCGTTATGGACAAGGGTTCCATTTGTGCATACGGTAGCGGTGAGGAAGTGTTCTCTCAGGTAGATTTGCTGCAAGAGGTTGGCGTTGATGTTCCTCGTTGCGTGCGCGTCTCAAAGGGCGTCCATGAGCTCTCTTATCAGTCTGAGTATGCTCACTTGTTATCTGAGGCGGACAGAGCTGTCTGCGATGAAACTGCGCTATCAGTTCAGTCAGCCGCCAAGCAGCTTGCGTGCTGTGTAGGCGCTCTCCAGCATCGCAGCATTTCTCTTACAGAGGACTCTGAACCATTAGCTACTAATGACGTTGAGTTAGCAGAGGAGACATATCTTCCAAAAATAGATGGCCCTGTGATTGCTGAATCGAGCGGGCCTTTTGGCAGAATTGGTGTTCTTCAAGACGCTGACCAGCCAAGCACTCAGTCTGTTCTTGATGTTATTGATGCCACTTTCAAATATCAGGATAGTACTGATGGCGTTGAGCGCGTCTCTCTCAGCTTGCACTCTGGCGAGCTTGTGGCACTTGTCGGCCAAAACGGTGCTGGTAAAACAACTCTAACTAAGTTGGTAAATGGCCTGTTGCGTCCTCGATCGGGAGACATTCATATTAAGGGTTCTTCATGCAAGGATTGGAAGACGTCGCAGATTGCTCAGCACGTCTCTACGCTGTTCCAAAATCCCGATTATCAGATCTGTAAAGAGAGTGTCCTTGAGGAGATTGCGTTTGGTCTTGAGCTCAAGGCTGTGTCTGCAGAGGATGCGCGCAAGAAAGCGCTTGAAGTAATTGATCGCATGGGGCTTGATGCGGATGCGTCGCCGTTTATGCTTTCTCGCGGACAGCGTCAGATGGTTGCGCTTGCATCTGTGGTTGCCTGCGAGCCAGATATTCTTGTGCTTGATGAGCCAACTTCGGGTCTGGATTACAAAGAGTGTATGCAGGTCATGAATATGGTCAAATCACTGTGCGAGAAGGGCTGTGCAGTTCTTATGGTCTGTCATGACATGGAGGTTGTGCTGGACTTTGCTACAAGAATTGTCGTTATGGCGCACGGCAGCGTGTTAGATGATGGAGAAGTTACACAGATCTTCTCGACAGATGAGGTTTTGAAGGAAGCGTATGTTGAGGCTCCTCAGATGATTCAGCTGTCAAAGCTTGTGGGAGAGCATGTGGATCCTTCCTTTGCAGGACTTTGTAGCTCTTCAGAGGTACTTGAGACATTGCAGCATCAGTTTGAGATTGCTCGTATTGCAGCCACGCTTAATGGTAAGGAGGCTCCTCGTGGGTAGTGTTATTGATTACACCGAAGGAACAAGCTTCCTTCATAAGGCAAATCCTGTGGCCAAGCTTGTGTTTGCGCTTGAGCTCTTTGCAGCCGCCTTTGCCGCCCAAGGAACGCTTGAGGTACTTGCAGTACTCGCGCTCACTATTTGTGTGGGAGTTGTCTCACAGAATGCTCAGAAGACTTTTAAGCTGGTATTTGGCTTTGCTGTCTTAGGTCTTATCTTGTGCGTTGTACAGACGCTTGTTGCCCCTGCTGGTCAAACGCTCTTTTTATTCATCACGGTAGGTGGTTTGGAGCGCGGCTTTAACGTTGCCCTAAAAACAATTGCGCTGGCACTGCCACTGCTTTCTATGCTTTCGCTTATGCGTGTAGAAGATCTGATGAATGCGCTGGTAGAAGTGGCGCATGTCCCATACCCTTATGCGTTTACCATTGCAACGGTTTTGCGCTTTGTGCCTGTCTTTGCTTCCGAGATGAACCATATCATGGAGGCTCAGATGGCTCGCGGCGTTGAGTTTGATACCAAAAATCCAATTAAGAAGCTCCAGCTTACCATGCCTTTGATTGTTCCTTTGCTGGTAAGTTCCGTTAAAAAAGCTGATGCTTCGGCACTTGCTGCTGAGCAGCGAGGATTCTATCTAAGGGACGCTTCATCTGCATTTAAACGTTATCCTTTGGTTCCATCAGACTTTGCCTTGATGATTCTTGGTGTTGCGGTAATTGTTGTTATCCTCGTGTTCTCATAAGAACTTCTCGCGTTTTCACTATGCTTCGCTGGTAAATGCCGTAACATTAAGGTATTAAAAGGAGGACACGTGGAAACTTTCACTGATCTTTGTCATATCAACGTTAAAGGTGGAGACGGCGGCGCAGGCTGCATGTCTTTCCGCCGAGAAGCATATGTGCCAAAAGGCGGTCCTGACGGTGGCGATGGAGGTCACGGTGGCAATGTTGTCATTGTTGCAGACGCGCAGCTATCGTCTTTGATTGATTACCGCTACAAGCATCATTTTAAGGCTGAGCGCGGCACTCACGGTAAGGGTGCTCGCCGTCATGGTTCTGACGGACAGGATTTGCTGCTCAAGGTACCTTTGGGAACCGTTGTGCGCGAGCTTGATCCAGAAACGCAAGAGCCACTCTACGAGATTGCTGATCTTACTTCTCCAGGTGAGCAGGTAGTTGTTGCTCCTGGTGGCAATGGTGGCCGCGGTAACATTCACTTTGTCACCTCAGTGAGGCGTGCACCAGCATTTGCCGAGAAGGGCGAGCCAGCCCAGGATCATTGGATTGAGCTTGAGATGAAGCTCATGGCAGACGTGGCCTTGGTTGGCATGCCTTCTGTTGGTAAGAGCTCTCTTATTGCCCGTATTAGCGCTGCTCGTCCAAAGATTGCTGACTATCCTTTTACCACCCTTGTTCCAAACTTGGGCGTTGTTCGCGCACAGAACGGTCAGTCGTTTGTCTGCGCGGACGTCCCTGGTCTTATCGAGGGTGCCTCTGAGGGTAAGGGCCTTGGTCATCAATTCCTTCGTCATATTGAGCGCACAGCGCTTATTGTCCATATGGTCGATGTTACCGGTGGCTATGAAGGCAGAGACCCAGTAGAGGACTATCACGCTATTAATGAGGAGCTCAAGGCTTATGCTTCAAAGCTCGCTGATCGTCCTCAGATTGTGGTTGCAAACAAATGCGATATGCCTGGTACAGAAGATGCTATTGAGGCTCTCAGAAAAGCCGCTGAGGCTGATGGCAGGACTTTCTTTGCTATCTCTACGGTAACTGGTTTAAATCTTGATGATTTTGTTACTACTTGTGCTGCAGAAGTGGCAGAGCTGCGCAAAGAAATTGCCATTACTACGCCAACGGTTGACCGCAGTGAGGCTTGGGAGCATCAGCGTCTTCGTCGTGACAACAAACTTCGCATTGAGCGAGAAGAGCGTCACGCGTGGCGTGTCTCTGGCGGCCAGATTGAGCGCATGGTTATTCAGACCGATTGGGACAATGATGAGGCTGTGGCATATCTACAGCGTCGTCTGGATCGTATGGGGCTTGAAGTACAGCTGGCAAAGGCTGGTGCAGTTGACGGCGATGAGATTCGCATTCTTGAGCTTACCTTTACCTATGAGGATCCAAATAAACCAAATACAGATGGTATAGAGATTCCTGATGAGGACGCCTCAGATCAGCAATTTGAAGATGTTGAGTTTGAAGAGGCTCCATCTGATCCGTCTAATGTAGCTGAGACTTCTTCAGAAACTGAGTAGAGTATGGCAGCCGACGTCTTAAATAACATGCATCCTGGCCTGCCTCGTTTGGGACAGGATAAAAATCGTACGTACCGTTTGGGAATCATGGGCGGAACCTTTGACCCCATTCATAACGGCCACCTGGTAGCTGCAGAGCAGGCATATGATGACCTAAGCCTTGACGTGGTTGTCTTTATGCCTGCCGGACGTCCTGCGTTTAAACAAAATAAGGGAGTTACCAGGGGAGAAGACCGTTACTCTATGACGCTTCTGGCAACCTCAGATAATCCTCATTTTGTAGCTTCTCGCTTTGAGGTGGACTATGAGGGCATCACCTACACTGCTGATACGCTTAGAAGATTGCGCAAGATATATCCATCTAACGTTGAGTTTTTCTTTATCACCGGCGCAGACGCAATCGCTGATATTGTCACCTGGAAAGATGCGCAGACGGTGGCGGAACTTGCTCACTTTGTTGCTGCAACGCGTCCTGGCTATGAGTTAAGTCGTGCTCAAAAGGTTATTGCTGACTCACCGTATGACTTCAAAGTAACCTATCTTGAGGTTCCCGCACTGGCTATTTCATCAAGCTATTTGCGCAGTAGAGTCCAAAAAGGCCAGAGCCTTAGATATCTAACTCCAGATGCAGTCACAGGTTACATTCATAAGCACGGCCTTTACGGTGCCGATACAACACCGCTCGATTAAGCGGTCAAGCCAAAGCGACCCACTACTCAGGTTGATATACGCTCGTAGCAAGGCAGTGTCAAACAGATAAATATGCGGTTCGATTCAAAACTTTGTAGGACATAATGGAAAGAACACTTATAGCAAAAGATATTGTTTACACCGCAGAACAACAGGCGCTCATTGATCAGCTTGAGTCTGATCTGAAGTCTCATATGTACCACAAGAATCCTAAGCGCTTTGCGCACTCTATTTCTGTGGGACATTGTGCAGAAACCCTTGCGCAGGTCTATGGTGCAGATATGTTTAGCGCTCGTGTGGCAGGTATTTTGCATGATTGGGAGAAACTCCTTCCAGATGCAGAAACCATTGAACTGGCAGAGCGCTTTCGTATCCAGACAGAAGCTCCTTATCAAAAAATCGTAGGACTCTTGCACGGTCCTCTCGCCGCAAAAACGCTACCAGCCATCTACCCTTGGCTCTCTGAGCAGATTCTCAGTGCTATTCAGAAACACACTGCGGGCGACCGTCAGATGAGCAAGCTAGACAAAATCTTGTATGTAGCTGATCTTATTGAGCCTCTGCGTCCAAACTTTACATCGGTCGAAGAAGCAAGAAACGTATATTTACGTGGTGGTTCTCTCGATGAGCTTTATGAGACGGCGTTTTGTAGCGTTATGATGTATGTGATTTCATCAAGGAGTTATTTGTATCCAAACTCAATTGCCCTATACAATGAGATGATTGAGAAGACATCTAAGTAGCTTGGCTACATGAGAAAACGGAGAAATTCATGGCTGTAACTTCACTTGAGCTTGCAAAGACTGCTGCAATTGCTGCAGATCAAAAGAAAGCTGAAGATATTCTGGTACTAGATTTAACTGGTCTCAGTGATGTTTGCGATTACTTTGTTATCTGCACTGGTGGAAATGCTCGTTTGGCTGACGCTATTGTTGATGAAGTTCGCGAGAAGGTCACGGCAAACTGCGGCATTCGTCCAATTTCTACTGAGGGTCGCGACGGTCTCAATTGGATTCTTATTGATTACGGTTCAGTTGTTGTTCACGTATTCCAGCCTGAGGTAAGGTCCTACTATCGTCTTGAGCGACTTTGGGCAGACGCCCCTCGTGTAGAGCTAGATATTGAGGGCGCTATGACTTCTGAGATTCCTTATGCCGATCTTCCAGAGGATGCTTTGGCTCCAGCTTTTGAGCTTTCTGAGGATGACCTGGTAGACAATCTTCCAGAATCTGCTGATCCTACTGAGTAGTTTTGGTGTACTAGATTTGTTCGTTTTTGCCTGTAGGCATAGTGTCTGAGACGCGATGCTCAAAGCGTAGGTCTCTACCGTACTGCACAGCATCAGCACCAAATTTATCTTTGAGTTTATCGGTTACCTCGGAGAGATGGCGTAAGTCACTCCGAGGTTTCTTTTTTGTTGTAGGACCAGAGGCTGCTGCGTCAAATGTAGCTTCATATTGGTCAAAAAGTGACGCTTGCACTGGTTTGGCATGCTCCTCATCTGAAAATGAGCTAATGCCAACGCCAAGCAGTCTTACTGGCTGCCCTTCTTTCCAAATGGTAGGAAGCAGGTCAACGGCAATCTCTGCAAAGAGGTGCTCATCATCAGTTGGTGTAGACATTCTTTTTTGAGCTGTATGAGACTCTGTTGCAGAGGCTTTTACTTTGAGGGTTACGGTATATCCTTGGAGCCGCTTTCGGCGAAGACGTCTTCCTACAACGCCAGCAATGTGCCTAATAGCTTCTACAATTTCTTGTTTATCAAACAAATCAGCTTCAAAGGTTCTCTCGTTAGAAACAGACTTAACGTCACGAGGCTGGACAGCTTCATGAACTTCTGAGACTTCTTTTCCTTGCGCGCGCAAAATCATCTTTGAAGCTGTATTGCCAACAAGGGAAGTGAGGTGCGTTGCATCTGCTCTTGAGAGCTCTCCAAGCGTTCTGATTCCTTGTTGATGAAGCGCCTTTGCCATAGCAGGACCAATACCGCTCATGGCCTCAATAGGCAGAGGTGCTAGAAAGCGGCCTTCTGTACCAGGAAACACCGCAGTAAGACCGCGAGGCTTTTCTTGCTCAGAGGCAATCTTAGCAATTGTCTTGTTTGTTCCCAGACCAATGGAACAGGTAACACCTATCGCAGCAACTTTCTTTTGTATGCGCTTACAGATCTCCAAAGGATTTTCTTTAGAGAATCTGCCTGGAGTGATGTCAAAAAAAGCCTCATCAATAGAAACCTGCTCAACAAGGGGAGTCTCATCTTTGAGAAAACCCATAACAAGAGCACTCATTTCAGAGTATCTGTCATAGCGTCCTGGGGTCCAAATTGCTTGCGGACAGAGCTTTACTGCAGTAGCTGAAGGCATGGCAGAATGAACGCCAAACTTCCTTGCTTCATAAGAGGCGGTTGAAACAACGCCTCGTTTGTGGGGTGAGCCTCCAACAATTACTGGTTTTCCGCGCCACTCAGGATGATCAAGTTGTTCTACAGACGCAAAGAACGCATCAAGGTCAAGAAGCCCAATGGCTTTACCATGCCACTCAAAATCACACGATTTACGTGCGTTTTTATCTGATATGTCCTTTGATGTTTCCATAGAAATAGTGTATACTTTTTGTACAAATAGAACAAGTGTTTCATACATAAATTACGAGTACTTTTTGAAGAGAGCAAATTTATACTTTTCGAGGTTAATGCGTTGTTGTACACTTGTAACCCGATTTGTGGCTTTGCGGTGCAGCCCATCTAACATCCGAGGCACCGCTCGTATGGAGGAGTTTTCATTGGCAGTTAAGATTCGTCTGGCCCGTCACGGTGCCAAGAAGCGTCCGTACTATCGCGTAGTTGTCGCTGATGGTCGTATGCCTCGCGATGGTCGTTACATTGAAGAAGTCGGTCGTTATAACCCACTGACTAGCCCAAAGACGATTGATATCAACCTCGAGAAGGTTGATGAGTGGGTAGCAAAGGGCGCTCAGCCAACAAGCGCAGTTTCTCACCTCATTGAGATCGCTCGCACTGGTGCTCCAGTTGCAGAGAAGAAGACCAAGCTCTCCAAGAAGGCACAGGCAAAGGCTGCTGCAGCTGCAGAGGCTGCTGCTGAGGCTGCTGCCGCAGCTGCTGCCGCAGCTGCTGCTGAGGAGTCCGAGGCTCCAGAGGCTGAGTAAATCGTGTCTGAATTCACAGAGCCCACTGAGGTAGACGCTGTCGATCAAGACATTCAGGAGATGCCCTCTGACAAGGTCGCTGATCTTGTTGAGTACATCGTTTGTGGTCTTGTCGATAATGAAGATGCTGTTGCACTCGACGTCACCGATCGCGAGGATGGAGCCTTGATTGAGGTTTCTTGCTCTGAGGAAGACGCTGGACGTGTCATCGGCCGCAAGGGTAGAACCATTAAGGCTATTCGTACTTTGGCTCGTGCTCTTGGCCAGCGTGTTGGCACCTCTGTTGATGTCGAGGTTGTAGGCTAATTTTGCGTAAACACTGGCGAGCAATTGCTCAAATTGTTAAAACGCATGGTAAAAGAGGGGAGGTTGTGACGGTTCCCGTTCACAGCCTTCCTTCTCTTATAGCTGAAGGCATGACAGTTGTTCCTGTTCCGCCTGCGCTTAAAGGCCCTAGGAAGTTTTCAGTTGTCTCTGTTGAGTCAGATGATAGAGAAGGTAGTCTTGTAACTTTTGAAGATGTAACTACCATCTCTGATGCAGAAGAGCTTATTGGTAAAACGCTTCTGGTAGAAGAAGATTGTCTTCCAGAAAACTTTGGTCTGGTAAATGTTTCTCTACTTGTGGGTAGAGAAGTACGTGATACAGAACATGGTTCTCTGGGTGAAATTACAGAGGTTCTTGTTGGACCTACACAAAATGTGTGGGTCATTGAGGGGCCTTTTGGACAGGTACTGATGCCTGCCGTGGATGAATTTATCAAAGAGGCCCCAGCCGAGGGCTCCATTACCGTCTCAATTCCTCAGGGCCTTCTTAGGTTAGGTGAGTAGCATGCGTCTAGAAACGCTCTCAGTATTTCCTGAGGTCTTCTCGCCCTATTTAAATGCTTCTATTATGGGCAGGGCTCAAAAGGCAAATATTTTTGAGTTCTATGCATATGACTTGCGTGACTGGACGCATGATAGGCATCGTACGGTAGACGATGCTCCTTTTGGTGGCGGACAAGGCATGCTTATGAAGCCTGCTCCCATCTTCGAGGCAGTTCGTGAGATTTCTAATCAGGCAGATACCAAGCCCCACGTGGTGTTTTTCTCGCCAGTTGGTAGGCCGTATTCCCAGGCTATCGCCCAAGAATTTGCTCAAAAGGAGCGTATTCTGTTTGTTTGTGGTCGCTATGAGGGTATGGACGAGCGCGTCTACGAGCTGGCAGATGACGTTATTTCTCTGGGAGATTACGTGCTGACGGGCGGAGAGCTTCCTGCGCTTACCGTGATTGACTCGGTTGTGCGCTTGCTTCCTGGTGCGCTTGGCGATGAGATGAGCTCACAGGATGAGTCATTCTCTGACGATGGCCTTCTTGAGTATGCTCAGTACACGCGTCCAGCAAATTTTGAGGGGCGAGAAGTTCCGTCTGTGCTTCTTTCAGGAGACCATGGAGCGGTAGCAGTCTGGAGACGACAGTCTGCACTTGCTCGCACTCGTGCGTGGCGTCCCGATCTTCTCGAGAGCGCTCAGCTCACAGAGAAGGACAGAGCGTATTTAGCAGAGCTTGATCAGCAATCTGGTGATGACGATGAGTAGTGGACATTCCAAAGTACTTGAAATTTTTGAATACCTGGTAATTGTGGCAGTTGCCGTTGCTCTGGCGTTTTTTATCAGGACTTTTGTTGCTGAGGTGTATGAGGTTCCAACAGGGTCCATGCTTAATACCATTCAGCTGGGAGACCGTTTGGTAGGAGAGAAGCTCACCTATCGCTTTGGCGGTACCCCTCAAGCAGGCGACGTGGTTACCTTCACCAGTCCTCAGAATCCCGATACGCTTTTAGTGAAGCGCGTCATTGCCACAGCAGGTCAAACGGTTGATTTGCGTGACGGTGCTGTGTATGTTGATGGCCAGCTTATGGACGAACCTTACACTGAAGGCAAGCCAACGTATTCTCTTGCGGATCGCACGGGTGCCGTAATTCAGAATTATCCGTATACTGTTCCTGCAGGTCATATTTTTGTTATGGGGGATAACAGAACAAACTCGCTTGATTCCAGATATTTTGGAGCAGTTGCGGTTTCTACAGTGACCTCTAAGGCAATGTTTATTTTCTGGCCCTTTGACCACGCTCGCGGGCTATAGTACTTACGTCGGACATTTGAGAGAAAGAACATCATGGGCGCAACACCACTAACGTTTCAAGATATGATTTTGACCCTTGAACACTATTGGGCAGAAAAGGGTTGCACGGTCATGCAGCCATACGACTCTGAGGTAGGTGCCGGTACCTTCCACACCGCAACTATCCTGCGCTCACTTGGCCCTGACGCCTGGCGTACCTGCTATCCACAGCCTTGTCGCCGTCCTGCTGATGGACGCTATGGCGAGAACCCCAATCGTTTGCAGCACTATTATCAGTTCCAGGTCTTGCTCAAGCCATCTCCTGCAGATTCCCAAGATCTCTATCTTGGCTCACTTGCTGCTATTGGCCTTGATCCAAAAGACCACGACGTTCGCTTTGTTGAGGACGACTGGGAGAGCCCAACACTTGGTGCCTGGGGTCTTGGCTGGGAGGTCTGGCTCAACGGCATGGAGGTTACTCAGTTCACGTACTTCCAGCAGGTAGGTGGCATTGAGGTAGATCCTGTTCCTGTTGAGATTACCTATGGTCTTGAGCGTATTGCTATGTACGCTCAGGGTGTAGATTCCGTCTATGACCTGGTTTGGAGCTACCTGCCAGACGGCACGCCAATGACATACGGCCAGGTATTTCTTGAGAACGAGCGCGAGTTCTCAACCTACAACTTTGAGGTAGCCAATATTGAGCTTATGCGCGAGAAGTTTGACGAGTATGAGGCAGAGTGCCATAGCTGCCTTGAGCGCAAGCTTCCACTTCCTGCCTATGACTGTGTTATGAAGTGCAGCCACGCATTTAACTTGCTTGATTCTCGCGGTGCTCTTTCTGCTGTTGAGAGAGCTAACTATATTCTTCGCGTTCGCACCGTTGCTAAGGCATGCTGCGAATCGTATTTGGAGGAGGTTGCTTCTAAGAAAGCACCTGCAGCAACTACTCAGGAGGAGGTGGCTTAAATGGCTGAGGTTAGAGACTTCCTTTTTGAGATTGGTTCTGAAGAGATGCCTTCTGCTCCATTGCAGAAAGCTATTGCTCAGTTCAATAAGCTTGTCGTTTCCGGACTTAAAGACTCTGGTTTGTCATTTGGAGAGGTTAAGATCCTCTCGACACCTCGTCGTTTAACTGCCTATGTAAAGGACGTTGCTGAGGCTACAGAAGAGATTTCCGAGGTCAAGCGTGGTCCTAAGGCAGAGATTGCTTTTGATGCAGAGGGCAATCCAACCAAGGCTGCTGAGGGATTTGCTCGCAAGTGCGGTGTAAACGCTGATGCGTTGACTCGTCGTGTAGATACCGACGGTCATGAGTACGTCTTTGCAGAGCTCAATATTCCTTCAGTTCCTGCTACAAAGATTCTCTCTGAGCTGGCAACTTCTTGGATTGCTGCTCTTGACTGGCCTCGCAGCCAGCGCTGGGGCTCTTTCCACGAGCGTTATGTTCGTCCTGTTCGTTGGCTTTGCGTCCTCTTTGGTTCAGAGATTGTTCCTGTTACGTACGCTGATGTAACTAGCTCAAACACCACCCAGGGTCACCGTGTTCTTGGACCTGGTTACCATGAGGTTGCAACTCCAGCTGACTATGAGCAGGTGCTCAAAAACGCTGGTGTTTTGCTCCAGGAGCAGCGCAAAGACGTTATTCTCGCTGGTATTAAAGAGGTTGAGGCTGCTCGTCCAGGATCTCACGTTGATATGCCAGAGAAGGTCTTTGAGGAGGTCATCAACCTTACCGAGTGGCCTCAGGTTCTTGTGGGCACCTTTGACGAGGAATTCCTCAACGTTCCTTCAGAGATTATTACTGAGTCCATGCTCTCTAACCAGCGCTATTTCCCAATTTATGACGCTGAAGGAAAGCTGACTCGAGAGTTTATTGTGGTTTCAAACGCAGATCCATCTTGCGCAGAGCGTGTCATTGACGGCAACGAGCGCGTTGTTCGCGCTCGCCTCGACGACGCTAAGTTCTTCTTTGAGGAGGACTTGAAGCATACGCTTGATGAGTTTGCTCAGCGCCTAGAGACCGTTGTCTTCCAGGAGAAGCTTGGCACGGTTCTGCAGAAGACCCAGCGTATGGAGGCTCTTGCTGCAGAGATTGCGATCGATGAGACTTCCAACAAAGAAGAGGCTGAGCTTGCTGCTCGCGCTGCTCACCTTGCAAAGGCAGACCTTGTCAGCCAGGCGGTTGTCGAGTTCACCAGCCAGCAGGGTGTTATGGGTGGCTACTACGCAGAGGCTGCTGGCGAGAAGAGCGATGTAGCTGCAGCAATTCGCGAGCACTATCGTCCTCGCTTTGCCGGCGACGAGCTCCCAAGTGGCCAGATTGGTCGCTTTGTAGCTATTGCTGACAAGCTTGATACCATCTGCGGCATCTTTGCTATCAACGAGCCACCAACCGGTTCTTCCGATCCTTATGCCGTTCGTCGTGCAGCTATTGGTGTTATTGCACTGGTCCGCTCAACGGCAAACCTTGACCTCAAGAAGCTCATTGCAAGCTCTCTGGAGCTCTACCGCCAGCAGGGTCTTGTTGTTGACGAGTCTATTCAGTCTCAGGTTGAGCAGTACTTTATTGGCCGCCTTGCATCTATTGCAAAGGACGAGAAGATCTCTGCAGATGCTATTGAGGCTGTTAGCGCAATTGGTGTTATCAATCCTGATGAGTTCCTTCAGCGTGCTCGTGCACTTGATGAGGCACGTCAGAACGAGCCTGAGCTCTTTGAGGATCTTGCTACTGCTTATGCACGTGCG
>CAUTOT010000014.1:0-17913 GCA_963539765.1 uncultured Atopobium sp.
ATAGGTAAATTCCGCTTCTAAGGAACACACCTATGACAGATATTCTGCACAATTGTGGGCATATTACACATCAAATGAAGATAATCTGCACGTTTGAGGTATTTTCAGCGTCATGTATACGTCTTTTTGACAGATTATCTGTCATAGGTGTGTTTTGAACTGCCTCCAATTTCTCGTGCCAAAGAAATGGCGGCCTGTGAAAGGCCGCCTTTTTTGTGCGTGTAAGAAATGATGAAGCGCTGGTCTTACTTAGCAGGAAGAATAGAAGGAGTGACGCAGACGACATCCTTGAGTCCTGCAGCTTTGAGCTCGTTGATCTGCTCGTCAGTTGCGCCTGTATCGGTAATGAGAAGGTCAATATCTTCTGCAGAGCCAAACTGGAAGTTGGAAGTAGTACCCAGCTTAGAAGAATCTGCGACAACATAGTGCTTTCTAGAGCGCTTAAGCATTTGAGCGTTAATTGCTGGCTCAGGAGCTGTTGCGGAAGTAAGACCAAATTCTCCCGAGAAACCCGTGCAGCCCAAGAAGCATTTAGCAGCGGTAATGTGCTGGATGCACTCAAGAGCGGTATCACCAGTCATGGAAGCGCGTGGAGGACGGATGTCACCACCAGTAAGGATGATAGAAAGATCGTGGATGTCCTCAAGCAACAGTGCCTTGCCGTTGTTTGTAACAACAGTTACGTCGTGAGCATCAATCCACTCAAGCATGCCAAGAGCAACAGAGCTGGTGTTGATGAAGATGCAATCGCCATCTTCAACGTAGCGAGCAGCCTCACGTGCAATTGCTTTGTTAGAGCGAATCTGCCTTGAACCAGAAGGACGACCATAAGGATTAAGCAGGGTAGCAATGCCATACTGACGAGTTAGGATACCGCGCTTCTCAAGAAAATCCAGGTCACGTCTGATAGTCAAAGAAGAGACCTCAAAGTGATCGGCAAGCTCTAAAACGCTTGCTTGTCCCTCTTTTTCTAGCAGCTCAGTGATTGCCTCGCGACGTGAATCTACGTAAGCCTTACTCCTTTTCATAAATGCCCTCCCTTTATGAGCAACATTTTTTCTTTGAATGTTCATTCATCAATAAAATAGAACATTAGAAGAAGGATATCAAGATATTTCAGAAAATAATAGTATGAATATATATGAATGTTTTAGATTATAAAAAATTTAACATATAAACTTTACATGGGATAATAGAAGGCGCTTCAATTACGTTCATAAAAACATGAACATTTGTATAGCTACTTGGACAAAAGATACGCTGAAAAAATATGAACAACTTTGATTACTGTTTGAGTAAAATTGATTGAAGTTAAGAACGTTTCATGGCATATTATCAAGTTATTAAGACTTGTCATGAGGCGGCTTTGGGCCAATGTGTCTCATTAAGAGAAAGGCAAGGTGGTGCTGTGTTAAGTGATCTCCTTACCGAAGACCTGGTGCAGCTCAATGTTGTAGCTTCTAACTGGGAAGATGCAATTAGAAAGTCTGCGCAACCACTCGTCGATAACAAAAAAGTAACTGAGGGCTATGTTGATGACATCATTAAAGGTGTCAACGAACTTGGCCCTTATATTGTTATTACCGAGCATGTTGCTCTTCCTCACGCACGTCCTGAGTCCGGCGCACTTGAGCCTGCAGTAGGCATTACCGTGCTTAAGGATTCCGTTGAGTTTGGCAGTAAAGACAACGATCCAGTTAAGTTTCTTTTCCCACTTGCAGCAAAAGATAGTGAAGGCCACCTTAGTGCCCTTCAGTCTCTTGTTGAATTGCTGAGCGATCCAGATTTCTTTGCTCAGCTTGAAAAAGCTCAGTCACCAAAAGATGTTGTGGACCTTGTCCACGCAAAGGAAGGTAGGTTGTAATGGCTGATAAGAAGTTCCACGCACTGGTTTGCTGCCGTGCAGGTATGGGTTCTTCCATGATGCTCAAGATCAAGATTGACCAGGTCATCAAAGAGAATGATCTTCCAATCGAGACTGAGCACGGTAATCTGGATTCCCTGATTGGTTTCAATGGCGATCTTGTCATCACCATGTCTGACCTCACCGATGAGCTTAACGCTGACGATCGCGTTCCTTCTGCGGTTGGTATTACCAACATTGTCGACAAGGCAGAGATGAAGGAAAAGCTCACCGCTTGGCTCGCAGAGCACAACGCATAAGCTCCCCTTTGTATCTTTTTGGCGGGAGTTTCTCGTCATACGCAACATGAGTTGCCTTCGGCGAGAAGCTCTCGCCAAACCTTTGACAAGAGGTACTTGTCACTTGATTTAGAGAACTTATCTGAGTAGGTTCGTCGGTTTATTTGCTGAAAGGGATTACGCATGCTCAATGCAATTCTCATGCAGCTCAGAGATACAGCCGTCATCATGGGCATTATTGCTCTTGTCGGCCTCTTGCTGCAGAAGAAGTCCGCTGTGGACGTCTTCTCCGGAACTGTGAAGACCATTATTGGCTTCATGATCTTCAACATTGGCTCTAGCGCCATGTCTGCTCAGGTCAACATCTTCAGCGACATGTTTAGTCGTGCATTCGCTGTTAAGGGTGTTGTAACCCAGGTTGAGGTCGCAACTGCTCTTGCACTGAATACCTATGGTACTGAGGTTGCTCTTGTAATGGTCCTTGGCTTCATCATGAACCTTGTGTTTGCCAAGATTACCCCATTCAAGTCCGTCTTCTTGACTGGTCAGCACTTCCTGTACTTCTCCTGCGTACTCGCACTGGTCTTCATTGCTCTTGGTCTCCCAATGTGGGTCACCATTGTTCTTGGTGGTGTCATCCTCGGCTTCTGCGGTGCTGCACTGCCTTCGTTGTGCCAGCCATTCGTAAACAAGCTTGTTGGTGGAGACTCCATCGCAATCGGCCACTTCAACTGCATCGGTTACGCATTCTCCGGTTACGTTGGAAAGCTCTTCGCTAAGAAGAACGAGGAGGACGGCGAGAAAGAGGCTAAGGAGCTCCCAGAGTTCTTCAAGCTCTTCAAGGACTTTGTCTTCTCCGTTGCTCTCTTCATGATTGTTCTGTTCTACGTTGTTACTATTGCATGCCTTGTCACCGGTCACTTTGGCGACACTCTTGCAAACAACAAGCCATTCACCAGCTACTTTGGTAACGATATGTGGTGGATTTGGCCATTCCTCGCTGGTCTTCAGTTTGCTGCTGGTATGTCCGTCCTTGTTTACGGCGTCCGTCAGTTCATCGCTGAGATCACCGCTGCATTTGTCGGCATCTCCGAGAAGCTCATTCCAGATGCACGTCCTGCAGTCGACTGCCCTGCAATCTTCCCATTTGCACCAAACGCTGTCATCATCGGCTTCATTGGCTCCTTCCTTGGTGGCCTTGTCGCAATGGCACTTATGGTTGCATTCCACAGCCCAACCATCATGATTCCTGCAGCAGGCATCTGCTTCTTCTCTGGTGGTACTTGTGGTGTTTGTGGTTACGCTTACGGTGGATGGCGCGGTGCTCTTCTTGGCTCCTTCCTAGTTGGTATCTTCCTGACCGCTGGTCCTCTGATTCTCTATCCTGCATTCGCACAGCTGGGAATTGCAGAGGCATCCTTCCCTAACGTTGACTACAACATCGTTGGTTCTATCATCTACGGCATCGGCTCACTCTTTGGTCTTGCCTAAGCCTAGATTTCTGTAGTACCTACTCAGCTCTACGGTTTCTTAGGGCGCTCGTGGAAAGCCCGCGGGCGCCCTTTTAAAAGCTTCACAACAAGGAAAAACATGGCAGACGAGAAGAACAACAAAAGTGTTACTGAGTCAGTGCTTGGCGATATGTTTGGCCTTAGCGTTGATAAAAAGCCTGCTCCAGAGATTCCTGAAGATCAGGTAGTTCTAGAAGTTTTTGAAGACAGAACTCGTTTGATGGTTCAGGGAATTCTGTACTTGCTCATGGCGTTTGCTGCTCTTGCTCTGACATTTTTCTTTTGGGTTTACGCCAATGTTAGCGGCAATATTTTGGGTCTTGTTGGCGTTATTGCAGGACTCACTATTACGTGGTTTGCATCACGTGCTATGGGAAAGCGTTTTAGTCGTTTTGCCAGCGGTATTCATGTTATTGATTTTGGTCAGAAACACGTATTTATTTTTGCAAAATCCGACAAGAGAAAAGCACTTGTCGTTCCTTATACCAAGATTAAAAGCTACAAACTCATCCGACAAGGCAAGGCGCTGCGTCTGCTTTTTGAAGGCGCTTGGGTAAGCCATCCTTCAGGATTTGAATTTGTAGACATCAACCGTCCTTTTATGGCCTCCACTCTTGATGAAATTCAGGGGCAGATTGAGCAGCTTATGGCTCAGCACAAGGTCAAAGAGACGCGTTAATTCATTGCGTAGTAAGTGTCTTTGAGCTTGGACTCACAGACAGATAAGGAGTTGTAATGGCAACTGAAAAAGAGCAGGTTCAGGAGTTTCTCTCCATTGTGGGAAAGTCGCTTCATCAGTATGTAGAGAGCATTGATTTTGACGCACTCTCCGCAGCTAAAAAGCTTATTTTAGACGCAGAGGCAAAGGGCGGCCGCCTGCACGTAACCGGTATTGGTAAGCCAGGTCACGTCTCTGGTTATGCTGCATCGCTCTTCTCGTCAACCGGAACTCCAACCTATGAGCTCCACGGTACCGAGTGCGTTCACGGATCTGCTGGTCAGACTTGTCCTGGCGACGTTGTTATTGCTATTTCCAACTCTGGCGAGACGGGCGAGCTCAAGGCCACAGTTACCTGCCTTAAGAACGTTGGCGTGCACATTATTGCACTGACCGGCAATCCAAACTCTTGGCTGGCAAACGAGGCAGAGGTTGCTCTCATTGCAGGCGTTGAGCAGGAGGGTGATTCTATGAACAAGCCTCCACGCGCCTCTATCCTGGCAGAGATCATGGAGCTCCAGTGTCTCTCCATCCTGCTCCAGAACGAGTACGGCCTTAATCCAGAGCAGTACGTTAAGTGGCATCCAGGCGGAGCTCTTGGCGCATCTATTCGCGAGGGCAAATAACCCCAGGTAAACACTGTAAAGTATACAGAGGAGTTTGCATGTCAACATTTAAGGGCGTTATTGTTCCTATGGTTACGCCGTTTAACCGCGACGAAGAGCAGTCTATCAACTACGAAGCCGCTGAGCAGCTTCTGGAAAAGCTCATCTCCGAGGGCGCAGACGGTATCTTCACGTTTGGCTCCAACGGTGAGTTCCACGTTTGTAACCCTGACGAGAAGATCAAGTTCTCCAAGTTTATTATCGAGAAAACCGCAGGTCGCCTTCCTGTTTACGTAGGAACTGGCGCTTGTTCAACAAAAGAGGCTCTCTACATGAGCCGTGAGGCGGAGGCAATTGGTGCAGACGCACTTTCTGTCATCAACCCTTACTTCCTGGGTATTTCTGATCAGCAGCTGGTCGAGTACTTCAAGACAGTTGCTGCAAGTGTTAAGATTCCTGTCCTTCTGTACAACATTCCTAAGGGTACCGGCAAAAACATCTCTAAAGAGGCTGTTGAGCAGCTGGTAACCATTGAGAATATCAAGGGTATTAAGGACAGCTCTGGAAACATTGATAACCTCAAGGAATATCTGGACGCTGCCGCTGGTCACGACGTAGACGTGCTTGTAGGTTCTGACGGAAAGATCTCTGAGGCTCACGCCCTTGGTGCTCAAGGCACAATTGCTGGTACCGCAAACCTTATCACTAAGGTTGTCGTTGACCTTTGGAAGGCTCTTGAGGCAGGAGATGCAGAGGAAGCAGCTCGCCTGCAGGCAGAGATTGAGCCGATTCGCGACATCCTTCACCTTGGAAGCACCCCTCAGACGCTTAAGCGTTCTCTTGAGCTTGCTGGATACCCTGTTGGACCTGCTCGTTTTCCTGTTACTGAGGTTGCAGAGGGTGTTGACGAGAAGATCTATGCAATGCTTGACCATTACGGAATTGCCCACAACTAAGTATCAAAAATGACGGGTTTCTCGCCAGCTCAATAGGGTAGAGCGAGATACATTTACAAGGAGATGTTGTATATGAAGATGCAGAAAGCTGCTGTTTCTCAGGCACTGGTAGATACCTGTGCATTTGCAGTTGTTCGCGTCCCAACAGTTGAGCGTGGTATTGAAATTGCTGAGGGCCTTGCAGAAGGCGGCGTTCATGCAATGGAGATTAGCTACACCCTGCCAAACGCAGGCGAGGTTATTGCTGCAATTAGAGAGCGTCTTGGCGACAAGATGATTGTTGGTGCAGGTACCGTTATGGAGCCAACAACTGCTCGTCTTGCTATCATGGCTGGCGCTCAGTTCATCGTTGCTAACTGCGGATCTGATGAGGTTGCTCGTATGTGTAACCTGTATCAGATTCCTTACGCACCTGGTTGCACCACTATGACTGAGGCAAACCACAGTCTTGAGATGGGCGCTGCCTTTATTAAGTGCTTCCCAATTTCTAACGTCTATGGTCCTGAGCTGGTTAACCTCTTTAAGACTCCAACTCCTTGGATGCCTCTGATGGCTTCTGGCGGCATTAATCTTGGCAACCTTGCTGAGTGGCTTGAGCGTGGCGTTGATTGCTGCGGCATGGGAAGCCTGCTTACTAAGGGCTCAAAAGAGGAGATTGCCGCTAACGCAGCTAAGGTACGTGCCATCATTGATGAGACACGTGCAAAGATGCAGACTGCATAAGAACGCTTTTCTCGCGATTGTCAGACCGCCTTTTCTGAAATGAACTGCCTCCCATTTCTTGGACACGAGAAATAGGAGGCAGTTCAAAAAGAAGAGGCGGTTTTTCTGTGGATGACCTGCATGACGTGTAACATACCTGCACTTTTGGTAAAATAAATTCTGTATCTGTCTCTTCGGAGTAAGAAAAGGAGCAACTGTGGCTAATCATTTTCGCACTGATGAGCAACAGGAGTCCTCGTTTGATGACCGTTTTGGGGTAATTTCTCAGGATGATCTTAACCAGCTTGACCAGCAAGATGTTGTAGCTGATCAAGTTGAAACTCAGGACTCTTCTACTGATGTGCCAGTGGCCCAGGCTGCTGAACCTGCAACAACTGTATCTGATCTATTTGCTTCAGAAGTAGAGCCTGTTCATGTGGTAACTGCTGAGCAGCAAAATAACCCTGAGCAAGCTCCTCTTGATCGTGCAAAGTTCTTCGCTGATCTTGCACAAAATGCACCTCAGGTTGAGCGTACTGGTACCCCAACTATTTCTTTTAAGGGTGCCTCACTTGTGTATCCATCACAACCAAACCGTCCAGCACTGGATAACATCAGCGCTGATATTTATCCAGGCGAGTTTGTCTTTGTAGTTGGACACTCTGGTTCCGGTAAGTCATCTCTCTTGCGCCTTATTACGCGCGAGCAGAAGGCAACTCACGGACAGGTTATTGTTGCTGGTCAGGACCTTACGCGCATGCGTAACTCCAAGGTTCCGTATCTGCGTCGCCAGATTGGTACCGTCTTCCAGGACTTTAAGCTTCTGCCCGATAAGACCGTCTATGAGAACGTTTCTTTTGCACTTGAGTGCATTGGCAAGCCTCGTTCTGTTATTAAGGTGCAGGTTCCTGAGGTTCTGCGTCTGGTAGGTCTTGGACAGAAGATGGACGCTTACCCAGATCAGCTTTCTGGCGGTGAGCAGCAGCGTGTTTCCGTTGCTCGTGCAATGGTTAACCGCCCACCACTGCTTATCTGCGATGAGCCTACGGGTAACTTGGACCCAGCAATTTCTCTGGGCATCATGAAACTTCTTGACCGCATTAACCGTGCGGGCACTACGGTTGTAATGGCAACACACGATCGCGAGATGGTTGACTCTATGCGCAAGCGCGTTATCGCACTTGAGGCTGGTCATATTGTCCGCGACCAGGAGAAGGGAGGCTATGGCTACTATGGGGCTCTCTAATTTTGGATACTCTCTGCGTGAGGCCGGAAGCCACTTTAGAAGGAACTGGTCTACCGCTCTTGGTGCAATCGTAACCATCTTCTTGTCGCTGTTCATCATCGGCCTGTTTATTCTTGGCTCCGCTCTTATCGAGAACATGGTAGGAAGTGTCGAGAATCGCGTTACTATCCAGGCATTTCTTTCTGATGATGCAGATCAGTCTGCAGTAACTGCATTCCAGCAAGAGGTTCAGAGCTGGGATACGGTTGAGTCCGTAACCTATAAGAGCAAAGATCAGGCTCTTGAGGAGTACCGCACTACCATGAGCTACCGCAATGCTTCCGACGCGGTTTCTGCTCTTGATGGTCAGAATCCTATTCCTGCATCTCTTGTGATTAAGCTCAAGGATCCTAAGGATGTTCAAGACGTTGCCCAGCGCATTGCTTCTTCATCGTCTTTTGCAGCAATTGCTGATAATAAGAGCAATCCATCTGGCGATGTTCAGTATGGTCGTGAGACCGTTGAGCGCCTGTTCAGCGTAACAGCATACATTCGTATTGGCGCTATCGGCCTTGTTGGACTTCTGGTGTTTGTTGCCTTTGTCTTTATTAACAACACTATTCGCCTTGCTATTAACGCTCGTCGCCGTGAGATTGCAATCATGCGCCTGGTTGGTGCATCTAACGGCTTTATTCGCGGACCATTCCTTATGGAAGGCGTGCTTGAGGCACTTATCGGTGCTCTTCTCGCCATTGCTGTTCTGGTTGTTGGAGCCCACATGCTTCTTCCTGTTATGGCAGAAAGCATGACCTTCTTGACCTTTGCTATTCCAACAACGGTCATGCTGGGCATGAGTGGCCTTCTGCTGCTCCTTGGATTGCTACTGGGACTCTTTGGTTCTGCTATTGCTATGGGTCGCTACCTGAAGGCATAGCAACTAAGCAACCTGGTACTTCAATTGTCATAGCGAAGTATCAATTAAGAAAGTTTTTTGCATAAAGATTGCAAGGTAAGACCTCGTGAAAACCGTTCACGGGGTCTTTTTTGCGTTGAACGGTATTTACCAATTTGCAGGTAGGATGATATTTTTAAGGGTGAATTATTAGGCCACGTACTTGAATGGGGGCCAAGTATGGAGACCAACCTGCATAAATTCCAGGCTTTTACTTCTGCGGCGTATCACAGTAGCTTTACGGTGGCGGCAGAAGAGCTGGGATGCACTCAGTCGTCGATTAGTCGCATGGTGGCAAGTCTAGAAAAAGAGTGGGATGTCCGCCTGTTTAATAGACATGGCGGATATGTAAGTCTGACTCCTGAGGGAAAGACGCTTCTGCCTGTTGCAGAAGAGGTGTGCCAGGCTTATAGCAAGCTGAGCAATCAAGTTAATCGTGTCAGCGCTATTGAGATGGGCAATCTTATTATTGCAGCACCTTCAAGCTTTCTTTCTCGAGCACTGCCTAGCCATCTGAAAAAGTACATGACCGATCATCCAAATATCAAAGTTGAAGTTATCGAGTGCACCTATGGAGAAGCCCTGCGTCTTATTAGCAAGGGTAAGGTGGATATTAGTTTTACTATGACCCGCGCAACTGAGCAGGGATTTACTTCAACTTTATTTGATCATGATGAGGTAATTGTTGTTTCTCAAAAGGGACATTACGAGAAGGACCTTGAGACAATTCCTGTTAAGCGTCTTATTGAGGAACCCTTTATTGTTGATATTGAGACAGCACCTCTACTTCAGAAACAGCTCAAAAATGCACGCATGACATTTGCGTCATCGGATTCGTTCACCATTATGTCCATGGTAGAGTCTGGTCTTGGCGTAAGTTTGCTGCCACTTGAGGCAACAAAAGGTACAAATTTTGATATTGACGTACATCATCTTGAGACTCCCGTACATCGTAATGTCTTCATTACACATCGTGTAAAAGGCGAGATGTCACGCACTACTGAAGAGTTTTTAAAGTATTTGAGTTAAAGATTGATACATAGTTGTGTACGTTAACTATTTGAAAATTGCATAACTGTTATTAGATTTTGGTAAAGATGTAAAAAGATTTAACTACCGCTCGCGGTTGTAGCTTTCACGCTTACGGGTTTATCTGACGCTCAGAGGGCGCTACTTCTTTTTTCAAATCGTCTCGGGTGCAAACATAGTCTCATCAAGTTCTTCGTCCGAGTAATTACGGGAAGGAGTGGGACATGGCAGAAAATGCCGAAGCACCTGAGATGCAAAAGTCGTTGAGTCTATTCAACTTCTTTACCATCGGATTTGGTGCGATCATTGGTACCGGATGGGTGCTCCTGGTAGGCGACTGGATGGTTCTTGGTGGAGGACCATTCCCCGCGATGATCGCATTCGCAATTGGCGCAATTTTCCTTGTACCAATTGGATGTGTTTTTGGCGAGCTCACTGCTGCTATTCCAATTTCTGGTGGCATCATTGAGTACGTCGACAGGACATTCGGCCGCCCAATGGGCTTCTTTACTGGCTGGATGCTTCTTTTGGGCAACGCTCCACTATGTCCTTGGGAGGCAATTGCTATTTCCACGCTTCTCACCGACCGTTTTGGCGCATTCCCTGTTCTTTCTTGGCTGAGGTCCGTTAAGCTTTACACCATTCTTGGTGCAGATGTTTACCTGTGGCCAACAGTTATCGCTCTTTGCTTTGCTATCCTGGTCATCTTCCTTAACTTCAAGGGCGCTGGCGCAGCAGCTAAGCTTTCGAGCTTCCTTACCAAGGCTTTGCTGACTGGTATGATTCTTGCAATGGTCATCTCCTTTGCAACCGGTTCTCCAAGCAACGGCCTCCCACTCTTCTCCCAGGCAACTGAGGTTGCAGGTGGCGAGGGCACAAAGGCTACCAGCTTCTTTGGCGGCATCATTGCAGTACTTGTTATGACTCCATTCTTCTACGCTGGTTTTGACACCATTCCACAGCAGGCAGAAGAGGCTTCTGCTGACCTTGACTGGAAGAAGTTTGGCATCATTCCTGCACTTGCACTTATCGCTTCTGGTGTCTTCTATCTCATCTGCATCTATGCATTCGGAACTATGATTGACTGGCACGAGTTTGTTAAGTCTTCCGTTCCTGCACTTGCAGTTCTCGAGCGCATCAACCTGTTCTTCTACATTGCAATGCTCATTATTGCAACGCTTGGACCTCTGGGCCCAATGAACTCCTTCTTTGGTGCTTCTACTCGTCTGATGCTTGCTCTTGGTCGTAAGAAGATGCTCCCTGAGTCCTTCGCAAAGATCGACCCTAAGTCCGGCGCACCTCTGACTGCAAACATGTTCATGGCTGGCCTGACCCTTGTTGGTCCATTCCTTGGCCGCAACATGCTTGTTCCTCTGACCAACGTTGCTTCTCTTGGCTTCATCTTTGCATGCACCATGGCTGGCGTTGCCTGCCTGCGCCTGCGTCAGACTGAGCCAGACCTGCCTCGTCCTTACAAGGTCAACGGTGGTATCGCAGGTATCCTGGCTGCAATTCTTGCTGGTAGTATCATCATCGGCCTGATGGTTGTTCCTTTCAGCCCTGCAGCTCTGAAGCCAGTTGAGTGGATCATCACCATTTCTTGGATTGTCATTGGTATGGCCATCTTCATGATCTTTGGTCGTCAGTCTGAGAAGGCAGCAGCATAAGTTGCTTGCAAGCTCTAAAGGTTTTATCGGTACGTTGAACTAAGCACGTTATTTGTTTCTTTAGTTTGGATTTTTTGCGCCCAAAAAGGGTGGGCGCAAAAAGATAGTAGTTATCATTTACTAGAGGGGGAAAGAAATGAGTAAGATTGCTTTTGTAGGCGGAAAGCTCGTTGACGGCACTGGCGCCGCTCCTGTTGAGGATTCTCTTGTCCTCGTAGACGACAAGAAGATCGCTTATGCTGGTCCTCGCACTGAGGTTCCAGAGGGCTATGAGGTCCGTGACATCCAGGGCCGCACCATTATGCCAGGTCTTATCGATACTCACCTGCACTTCTCCGGCAACCTGACCGACAACGATAACGACTGGGTTATCGAGACCGTTGCTCAGAAGCAGGCATGCGCAGTCAAGCAGTCCTGGGACGCTCTCTCCCACGGTCTTACCACCGTCTGCGAGATTGGCCGCAATGGTATCGCAATTCGTGACCTCGTTAACATGGGCGTCATGGAGGGACCACGTATCTTCGCTACCGGCCTTGGCTTCTGCCGCGTTGCTGGTCATGGTGACTGCCACCAGCTCCCACAGGAGATCTCCAAGAATGGTCACCCATGGGGCGACCAGGTAGACGGTCCTTGGGATCTTCGTAAGGCAGTTCGTCGTCGTCTTCGTGAGAACCCAGACGCAATCAAGATTTGGGCAACCGGTGGCGGCATTTGGCACTGGGACTCCGGTCGCGATCAGCACTACTGCTACGAGGAGATCAAGGCAGTTTGCGACGAGGCAGCAATGGTTGGCATTCCTGTTTGGTCACACTCCTATAACAGCTTCTCCGCAGCTTATGACTCCGTCCGTTGCGGCTGCGAGCAGATGATTCACGGCTTCGAGCTTGATGCAAAGACCATGGATCTTATGTGCGAGCAGGGCACCTTCTTCACTCCTACCATCGGCTTCCTGCCAACTTGGTACGGAACTTATCCACCAGAGTGGACTCCAGAGCTCGACGCATTTGCAGGCGACACTGTTGTCGAGAAGGGCCTCAACCGTACATACGAGAACCTCCGTGCTGCTAACGAGCGCGGCGTCACTCTCACCATCGGCTCCGACTCCTTCAGCTTCGTAACTCCTTACGGCTATGTCACCATCGACGAGATGTATGACTTCGTAGAGAAGGCTGGCGTCACCGTTCTTGAGACCATCAAGGCTGCTACTCTTAACGGCGCAAAGATGGTTCACCACGAGGATGAGTTTGGCTCCCTCGAGGCTGGCAAGCTTGCTGACCTCCTGGTTGTCAAGGGCGACGTTGCTTCCAACATCCGCGACCTTACCCCAGATAACATGGAAGTTATCATGAAGGAAGGCAGCGAGGTTATTCGCGGCACCTTCTAAGAGGTAAACCAATTCCTTCTGGAGCCCCTATGCAGTCTCTGCATAGGGGCTCTTTTTGTGTACAGGAGTGGCGAGAAACCCGTTGAGGGTCGCGACAACCCGTCGAAATGCTCAGCGGGGTCCATGGAACTTCTCGCCTTATCTGGACGTCGTCTATTACAAGGCACTTTAGGGTACATATCAGAAGATTCATTGGGTCAGCGCAAAAAGCTCTGACCTCTACCTGCAGGAGGATTTTTGGCTAGAAAACGCATACATAAAGGAAACCGTCGTCAGGGACGTGCAAAAGTCTCAAAGCGACCATCGGCGTTGCTTACAGGCACGCTGAGCCTTTCTCGCCCAGGAGTTGCTACCGTAAGCACCCCTGAGGGTACGTATGCGCTGGCCAAGCATGGTATTCATGAGGCCATGCACGGAGACGAGGTTCAGGTTTCGCTGGTGTCCGCCAAGGGAAAGGCTCCTCTGGCAAACGTGCGTTTTGTGCTTACGCGAGCTACTCAGACGTTTTTGGGCATCTACCACGACGCCGGTCCACTTGGCGCTGTGGTGCCGCTGGATAGTCGCATCCAGCGAGATTTCTTTGTGCTTCCAGAAGACCCTTCTGTTGGGCGTCATTATGTTTTTGAGGGCGACGTAGTTGTCGCGCGCATCACAGAATACCCAACGCGTAAAAGTGCTGCTGTAGTCACTATTGAACGCCGCGTGGGATCAGCCGAAGATCTGGACATGAACGTCGAGGCAACTATTGCTTCGTATGGCTTGGCAACAGAATTTCCTATCAAGGCACTGAGACAAGCCGAGAAAATCTCCATTGACGCAGATAAAGCCCTTGTAGAGGACGCTTCAAGACACGATTTGCGAGAAGAGCTGTGCATCACCGTAGACCCCGCAGATGCTAAAGATTTTGATGACGCCGTTGGTGCGCGGAAGCTTGAAGATGGCGGCTTTGAGCTCTGGGTTCATATTGCAGATGTGGCCCACTACGTAAAATGGGATTCTCCCATTGACCTGGAAGCTCGCATGCGCACCTGCTCGGCATATTTAGTGGACCGCGTGTTGCCCATGTTGCCAGAAAAGCTCTGCAATGACGTGTGTTCTCTGCGACCAGCTGAAGATAGGCTGGCTATGTCGGTAAAGATGAAGCTGAGCAACTCAGGCAAGATTCTTGGCGCAACTGCTATGAATTCCGTCATTCGCTCACGATCAAGACTCAGTTACGACCAGGTAGATAGCTATCTGCAAGGAGACGCTACAGCACTTGACCTCGCCATGCCTAAGGACAATGCTGGCGCCATCAAAGAAATGATTAACGTGCTCAATCAAATCAGAGCACTGAGAGAAGAAATTCGCGAGAAACGCGGCTCAGTAGATTTTGAGAGCGTAGAGACGCGCGTAGTGCTTGACCAGGATAACAAGCCCACTGGCGTGTCGGTGCGCGAGCGCACTCAAGCAACGGGGCTTATCGAGGAAGCAATGCTTGCAGCAAATGAGAGCGTTGCGCACATGCTCAGCCAGCATGACCTGGAGTCAGCATATCGCGTGCATGAGCAGCCTTCTCCAGAGTCGCTTAAGCTTGCGGTTACTCCACTTGTGGCGATGGGTGCTCTTGAGCCAGATGTTGCGTCTCGTATTGCCATTGGTGATCAGACAGCATTGCAAGAAGCACTGGAGTCGGTCCACGGCACACGTTATTCTCGCGTGGTAAATGCGCAGCTGCTCAGGGCCCAAAAACGAGCCATCTATCTGTCAACTAATCAGGGGCACTTTGCCCTGGGAGCAGACGCGTACTGTCACTTTACCTCGCCAATTAGGCGCTATCCCGACGTGATAGTTCATCGTACGTTAAAGCGTCTGCTTTGCGGTCAGACGGCGTCTCATGCAGAGCTCAGCGCGCTTTCAGATATCTGCAGCACCTGCTCCGAGCAGGAGCGAAAGGCAGATGCGGCGGCTCGTGCGACGCAAAAGATCAAGCTGGCCGAGTACTATCAGAGCCGTCTGGGAGAAGAGGTGTGGGGAACCATTGACGGTTGTGAGCGCTTTGGCCTGTTCATTACGATAGATGGTACCTACGCTGACGGGCTTCTCGCCGTCAGGGATTTGGGCCACGAATGGTACGTGTACGATCAGGAGACTCTGGCGCTGATAGGGGAATCAACAGGCAAAACGTATCGTATTGGTGGACGTGTGCGCGTGAAGATTTCTGGCGTAAATGTGGCTCGTGGTCAGATTGATTTGGCACTTGTGGAATAATATGCACGTAGATTACGTGCGGGTTTATGAAGCACCCGCTCAGATAATTGCATGATTGATATTGAATGATAGGTGAGTAAGATGGCACTTTCGGCACTTTCAGATGAGCTGATGCGCGCTGAAGGCATGATGATGCAGGACCAGAATGATGAGGCCCTTGAGCTGCTGCTTCGTTTGGCTGAAGACGCTGAGGAATATGTGGACTGCAACTGCCAAACCACAGATGAGGTGCAGTATTTTGCGTTCCCCACGCTATTTGACCGTTTAGCGTATAGGCGCGTGGAGAACGATCCTCGCAAGCTAGAGGATGTTGCTGAGCCATTTGATCGTCTGTACGGAGACCTTGCAATGGCTTACGTGCGTACCGGCGATTACGAAAACGCCATGACTGCGCTGAAGACTGCGATTCGTTGGAACCCAATGAACTGCGGATTTAGGCTTGATCTGGCCGATCTGTTTAAGATTGCAGGCGATATTCGTGAGCATATGGCTTTGACCTTTGGCGTTTTTGAGCGCGCAAGTGAGGCAAGGCATCTGACCAGGGCGTTTTTGAACTTTGCAGCATGGTTTGAGGCTCAAGGCAGGTTTGAGCAGGCCGCGGCATGCTTGAGGGCTGCTCGTCGCTTTGAGGTCAAAGACAGCACTCTTGAGGCTGCGCTTGACCAGGCGGCAGGCACTCCTAAGGACCCTGATGGCCTTACCGACGAAGAAGCAAACGACCTGCTTGAGGCAGAGGGTCTGCCAACAGGCGCTAACGCTGAGATTGCGGTTTGCCTGCTCATGTGCGCACAGGATTGCGCCGCCATGGGCGACAGAGCTACCGCAACTGAGATGACCATTCGCGCTCGCGATCTTGTGGGTGAGCAGGCAGCTCTTGCGCTTCTGCAGCTTGTTCGCGACGCCGCCATCTCCGAGGGCTTCACCGCAGGCGGCAATCCAGTATCTGGCGAGAAAACCGATGCAGCAGAAACTTCAGACGGGGAAGGCAAGTAAGTATGGCCGAGACCCAGGGAAAACAGCAGGGTAAGAAGTCGATTGCACGCAATCGCTCTGCTCGCCATGAGTACGAGATTGGCGAGACCTTTGAGTGTGGCCTGGTGCTTACTGGCACCGAGGTTAAAAGCCTGCGCGAGCGTGGTTGCCAGCTAACCGATACGTTCTGCCTCATTCGTGACGGCGAGGCGTGGATTCACGGCATGCACCTGCACCCATACACAAATGGCGGCGTGTGGAATGTTGACCCAGATAGAAAGCGCAAGCTGCTGCTTCACCGCAGGCAGATTGACTATCTTGACGGAAAGCTTCACCAGAAGGGCTTGGCGCTGGTTCCACTTGAGATTTACTTTGACGAGCACAACCGCGTTAAACTGCTGATCGCACTTTCGCAGGGTAAAAAACTCTACGACAAGCGTGCGTCTGCAGCTAAGCGTGATTCTGACCGCGAGATTCAGCGAGCTCTCAAGGAGCGCAGCCGCTACTAGGAGCGCGTCGCTGGCGGAAGCAGCTCGCGCGTGGAGCACGCTGAACTTCTCGCCAAAAAATTTCGTGCGAATTTTATGAGAATCATTCCTATTTTCGGAATAATGCTTTAGAATCACTCAAGATTTGCTACTATCTGCATGAGCACTTAACCGCGGATAAGGGCCACGGTTAGTTGTCGTCCGCGTTAACTGCGCGAATAGAAGGAAAAGCGCGCCAGCGCTTGGAGAGAGGAATAAAAATGGCAGAGACTACTTACAAGTTTGTTTGCACCGTTTGTGGCTACGAGGTTGAGGTTGACACTCCAGAGCTTCCTGAGGACTATGTTTGCCCAGTTTGTGGCGTTGGTCCTGAGATGTTCGAGCTTGTCGAGGAGTAAACTCCCCACAAATTAGTCAGACGGGTTATCCGCGCAAGATTGCACGTTGGTAACCTCTTTGATGATCACCCAAACAAAATCGTAAAAGCGATGTAGGATTTAACCTGCATCGCTTTTCGTATACGTCTGCGTGATATGTGTCGTTGATGTGCGCATTTTGGTTGGAGTAGTTTTGAAGCACGCACTACAAATGTCAGATTCGGTGGAAGTTGCTGCGTTTTTGGCCTTTTCGGGCGGAGTTATGGACGCCTATTCCTACCTGGTACGCGGCGGTGTTTTTGCCAACGCTCAGACCGGAAACTTGCTGCTTTTGGGCGTAAATCTGACCAGCGGATCGTTTGAAAAGTGCCTCAAATACGCTCTACCAGTTTTGGCTTTTGCTATTGGTATTGCGGTTTCGTATGCCATTCGAGCCATTGCGCGAGAAGAACATCTGCACTGGAGGCAGCTTGCGGTTATCGTAGAGATTGTGCTCCTGAGCATTGTCTCTCTGCTTCCAACAGACATGAACCTGCTGGCAAACAGCTTGACGTCACTTGCGTGTGGTATTCAAGTCCAGGCGTTTAGAAAGCTCCACGGGCACGCGTTTGCCACAACCATGTGCATTGGTAATCTTCGTGGCGGAACGCAAGAAATAGCCGCATATATGCATACGCACGAGCCTGTTCACATTGAGACCTCGCTGCTCTATTTTGGAACTATTTTCTGCTTTGTAGCTGGTGCGGTAGTGGGCAACTTGTTTATTCCGCTGATGGGCACTCACATGATTTGGCTCTCACCTGCGGCGCTTCTCGTGGTTATTCTGGTCATGTTTATTGATCGCGAGAAATATGTTATTGAAGCTATATGTTATTAGGGTATTTTAGGGTTATAGTTTTTGTCATTTTGTAGTTATGTTTTGTGGAATTATATTT
>CAUTOT010000015.1:0-16645 GCA_963539765.1 uncultured Atopobium sp.
CGCAAGGATATGAATAATTCAAAAAATTAGTTTGCTTTAGCGCCTATACTTGGCGTTCTCGAATGCAATCTTGAAGTCTTCAAGGAGCTCTCGAGGAACCTTCTCCTGATCTCCATGATGGAGCTCCTGCATAAAGACATTGCTTATGGCTCCAAAAATCAGACGAGGAGCAATCTTATCTGCCAGAGGTACAAACTCCAGAGCATATCTTTTATCGTCAATGGTAAGCCAGGTGCCTCTCCAGCCGCCGATAGTTCCTTCAATATCAGACGCATGAGCCGAAGCAAAAACATTTTGATTGTTATCAAAGAGGTAGACGACGCCGTCTGCATCGACACCAACAAAACCGTCTGTAGCGCATTGCTCAAAACCAGAAACTATATGCGCACCACTGGTCCAGAACACCCAGTTCTTCTCGCCAGCCATAGACAGACCTTTCTAAAACATCAAAAAGTTTCTTGTTTAAATGGTAGTGGGAGAATGATTTTAGAGCAAGTAATTTTCGGTCAAAAAGCATAGTTTACCTGCGAACTCAACCTGCTGTTGAGTGGCTGGAAACCGTTGCGATACCCAACTCAACTGATGCGTTCTTGTTGAACGTATTGTTACGACTCATAGTGAAATCAGCGGCCCGCAAGCTATTTCAGTAATAATGAGTTGAGAAAAAAGGAGCAACTATGACTACTTCATCTGAGACCCTTGGTCGTCGCATTGCACGACTTCGTTTGACTAAAACTGCAACGCAGGAGCGTCTGGCAAAAGAGCTGAACGTGAGCCCGCAGGCGGTGAGCAAATGGGAGAACGACATTAACTACCCAGATATCTCGCTGTTGCCAGATCTTGCGCGCTTCCTTGGCGTATCCGTTGATGAGCTTTTGAGTGGCGCAAGCGCTGCCACTCAGGAGGGTACTGCTGCCCAGGAGAGCACTGCTGCTCAGGAGAGCGCTGCCGAGAAGAGCGCTGCTGAGGTTGTTTCCGTTGCAGCTGACGAGCCCGCAGAGATTGTAGAAGAGCCTATCGAGCAGGACAACCAGGGCATTGCCACTCAGTCTTCAGGTTTCAGCTTTGGCAAGCTTTTTGGTAAGAGCATGATCAAAGTCGAGAAGAACGACGAGACTGACAGTAGCAAGAAGAAGGGTGTTCGTCTGGGCAACGGCTCTGCAAAGCACGGTTTGCACGTGTATGTAGTCTCCGACGACGGTGACGTTGTAGATATGTGCGTACCTCTGGGCCTGGCAAAGTTTGTTTTGAATTCGGGAATCCAGGTCAGCGGAAACTACCTTAATCAGGAGACCCAGGAGCAGCTCTCTAACATCAATCTTGATGCACTTATGGACGCTGCAAAGACTGGCGAGAGTGGCACGCTTGTGGATATTACTTCCGCAGACGGTGACGTTGTAAAGATCTGGTTTGACTAAGCGCTAACGTTTACATAGACCAACTAAAAACGAGATACGCCCGGGCAGTTGCTTGTCGGGAAACGGTCTCGTTTTTGTTGGACTGCTGAATTTGATTTAAAGTTCACTATTCCATGTTATTTCTCATTTGATGTAAAATAATGCTACTAAATTGCGTACTGGATAGTACGGGCTCAAGAGAGCCAATTATCTTTTTTGGCATCTTCATATTGCATGGAGATGCCATTTTTTAAAGGAGAATGTAATGGAGCAAATTGCTCTGTTGTTCGAATCTTCTGCAGAGAACCCTAATGTTGTTGATTCTGTTTGGTATAACGAGTGGTTAGCGGCTAAAGAGTTGACACAGTTTGATGTTCATCTCTTTAATTACGAGGCATATCTTAATGGCGAAGAACTTATTTGTGATAAAGCTCCAAAGCATGACATGCCAACGTTTCTTCGCTGTCATCCAACCTCTAAAGAAAATTACAAACGCCTAGAGCATGATCTTTTGTCTTTGGGGTATAGGCTTTTAACTGATTCTTGGCGCGTAATCGGACCTGAAGAAAGAGGTTTGGGAGGACATTCTTCATCAGGGGATTATGCAATAGAGAGCATTAATGTTGGTGCATGTTTTGGTTCAAGCGGTCATGGTTCTTACCTTCCTTCTGTTTATGTTGTAAGAGATGCCGATGGTCCTCTTAGTGATTTGAATGAAAGCCTAGCTATAGGATATTTTTCAGGAGGTGAGGGCAAAGAACTTGCTAAAAAATTTGAGAAAGTAAAAGGTACTTACTTTACTGGTGAAGCTTTCTTTGAGGAATATGTAACAAAAGCTTCATGTAATGAAATTCCTGTGACTTGGAGAGTTTTTTATTTTGAGGGTAAAGCATTTTTTAAAAGTCCATTAGAGCCTGATGCCTTAACAATTTGTCCCAATTTACCCAAACCACCTAAAAAGCTTATTGGATCATTTCAGGATGTTACCTGGAACTTGTTTTATGCTTGCGATTTCATCTTGTTAAAAGAGGGCATTTGGAAATGTTATAGGTTTTTTGACGGACAGATGTCTCAGGTCCCGATTGGTGAAGACATCGAGAAATTCTATGCAACACTTGCTAAATGCATAAAAAGGGCACCTCATATTCCAGAATGGGTATGGTGTCTTACGGCAGAAGTTAGAGATGAAAATAAGATTGGTAAGGATAAACGCGTAGTCCATGGAACACGTCATTTTTCTCCGGGTACAAAAGTTTTTCTTCATCCACCAAATTGGGACGAACGTGTTGCTGCAATAGGCATCCCTCGTTATACAGATAAATATATACGCGTTGTTATGGATGTCAGAAAACTTGAACATTTCGCATTAGAGAAAGTAAGTGATCCGGAAATTGTAACTGCACTTCAAAATCCCGGTAACATCTGGATGTTTACCCACATGGCGCCAACTTCAGTTGGACGCGGCTACTGGGATCAAAGCGAGGAATCAAGGCAAGAGATTCAGAATGCTATAAACTGGCTTTCCTATTTAGATCCAGATGGAAAGCGCTGGTCATAGTTTATTTTGTTGACATTATATTGTAGGCTTGTGTCATAAAATTCGACGTAATGCTGCAACAGCACGTTCTTCTCGACTGATGGTGGAGATTCTTACATGAAGTCTTTGATTGTGTACTATTCGTATTCCGGCATCACAAGAAGGCTTGCGGAGGATATTGCGCTGATTACAGATGCCGAGTTGCTGGAGCTTAAGCCTCAAGAGCCCTATTCTTTCTCGTATAACACGGCGGTAAAAGAGGTTAGGGCTCAAATAGAAAAGGGCGTTTGTCCTGCGCTAATGCAATATGATACAGATGTTGCTGACTTTGATACTGTCTTTATAGGATCGCCCAACTGGCTAAAAACATTTGCTCCTCCGGTACTTTCGTTCTTAAGGGCAACGGATTTGAATGGTAAGACAGTCATTCCGTTCTGCACACATGGCGGCGGAGGATTTGGCAACATGATTGAGGAGTATCAGAGAGAATGTGGTGCTTCTCGTGTGATACCAGGGCTGGCGGCAAAAGGCACGTATACTTTTAATGAAGTGCAAAATTGGCTGGAGTCAATGGGGTTGGACGATGCGAGTACTTCTAGCTGAAGACGAGAAGAGAATGGCTGCGGCTATCGTGGCTTTATAAAACGGGTGGCGTGTCCTCCCTCTATGCAGAGCGAAACTGCGCCACCAGCAATCTTTAATATATCACATTTTGTCTTGGATAAAAGTGCTCTACACAGACGTCTTTCTCGACAAGACGTCTTTTTCATTTATGCAGGTAGATGGGTGTATTACAAAATATGCGAAAATCGCATATTTATGGATTAACGTGCGATTTTATAAATATTCTAAAATCGCATATTTTGACTTTTATATGGGGTTATTCGATTGACGCGTCATCGTCATGCGCAAGCAGAGAGTTGAACAGCTCGTCGATATCGGCTTGACGCTGGGCGGTTTCTTCCTCGGCCAGTGTCCACGAGCCGTCTTGGTAGTAAAGCACGTCACCCTGACAAGCATTGCTTGGAAGCTCATCGACAGAAACGGTAAGCATATTGCCTGGTTGATCGTTTAGTTCAAGCACGGCAAGATTGTTGTCTTCAAATCGATCAATGATTGCTTTCATTACTTGGACCTCGATTTCGACGACGTGCCAGATTTATCTTGTGAGGTGGGAGCTACAACTGTGCCGGGTTTCTCGCCAGATATATCAATGTTTGTACCATCGCAGGTAATAGTAATGGTTCCATTGGCACCCGTGCCCCAGACCTCAACGGAATGTTTGCGGAGGGCATTCAGGACTGACTGCATGGGGTGGCCGTAGGAGTTGTCCACGGCGTACGAGAGGACGGCGTAGGTGGGCGAGAGCTTGCGGACCAGCTGCTCGGTAGTTCCTGTTCGGGAGCCGTGATGCGAAAGTTTGAGTACGTCAATGTGACCTGGATTGGAGTCCAGGATGGCATTTGTGGGTGCGTCTCCCGTGAAGAGGAACGTCTTGTTGCCAACGGTTAGCTTGATAATTATCGAGTAATCGTTGGTGTCGGAAAAATTTGCGTCCTTAGGAGGCCAAAGAACTTCTATTTTGTAGTCGTCGGTTTGATCGATGATGGTTCCTGCCTCGGCAAGAGTTATTTGCAGGTGGTTGTTCTGGATGGCGGTCAGAAACTTTCTGTATGTTGCCGTGTTATTTGTCTTATTCGGTGCGTAAATGGTCCCTATTTGGGTTCTGGAAATGACGTCCGCCATGCCGCCGATGTGGTCTTCGTCAGGATGGGTGGCCACCAGGTAATCAATCTTGTCTCGACCAAGTTCTTGGAGGACCTGGGCAATTTTTGGGGCAGATCCTGTGGGCCCTGCGTCGATAAGTACGGTTTTCTCGGGGAGTGCGATGAGAATGGCTTCTCCCTGGCCAACGTCGATAAACTTGACAGTTACGTTTGTGCTGATCTGCGCGGTGGTGGATGGCGCGCCGGTGTCTGGTTGGGATGGTGCGGCGGAGTCTGGTTGGGGCGGTGCGGCGGAGCCTTGCTGCGGCGAACCCGCAGGTGACACGATAGTTGGAAGCGGTTGCGTAAGAGCGGCGCTAAAGTAGAGCGCCACGCTCAGCGCAGCAAGCACGATTCCAGCCTTCTGTTTTCCGGCGTATCGCGTGTGCGGTTTGAGCTTGCCTTTTACGAGTTGTTTGGAAGCGTCGGGGTCTTCGTAAATGAGGTTGAGCGCGCTCTCGATAACCGGGAGCGAAAAAATTGCTGGTAGAAGGTATGAAAGCAGTGACGGCAACGCAAGTGTTTGAGACAGGACAAATGCGCCAGCGATTAGCGCAGCATTTACAACAAGCCTGGTAAGCCCCGACTTCCATCCCTTGAGATAGAACTGCGGAATGCCAAAAATGCCAAAGATAAGGGAAAGAATGAGCGCAAATAAGTAGTCAGACTGCTTGCCAGGGGCTGTATGGGGCAATTCAGTTTTGCTGTCAAATTGCTGTTGATTGGGCATAAAACCTCTCTGGACATGTGCGTTCTGAAGAATCTTACCCTATTTGACTAGCCAGTCTAGGGCTTTCTGCATTCTTCCCTCAACGTTTTGGAAGTGGTTTCCGCGGTTGAGCTCAAACGTCGAGGTTATCCCTGCGTTCTCTAGCTTGCTGGCGAGAAGTTCGGCGTTTTCTCGCACGTGCATTATTTGCGGATTGGGGGTTCGTGCTTCTCGGTCGCCCAGCGAAAGATAGGCGTGTGTGAGGCCGACCACCCCTCCGCTGAGCTGCTGGTCAACGTAGTCCAGAAGGCTCGGGAACCAGAACGATCCCGAGACAGCTCCGACGCGCTGGAAGGTTGCAGCGGGGGCGTCGACGTGCGGAGCGGTGGCGTCGTGCTGGCAGCCGCGTGCGACCTGCTGTGACACGCCAGCCCAGAGGCTGAACAGGCCCGCAAGCGAGTATCCCACAAGCACCCTATACGCTGGCGGATCGGTGAGCTCCGACTCCGTCCAGGGAATGACATGGTTGATGAGGGTATCGAGCGTTTTCTGGGCGCCATCGCCAAAGTTGAGGCCCTTAGCAAAAACGCGCGGAGCACACCAGGGCGAGAAGTTCTCTTCCCACAGGTCAACATGAACGTTTACCAGGCTAACGCCTACCGGTACCTGAACGGGGGAGTTGTCGGCCATGTCTCCCAAGAGGTAGACAACAGGCGCTCCAGCTACAGAGAACATTTGCGTGTGGACGGAAAGTCCGGAGATGGTTGTTTTTCTCGCCACGGGGTTGGCGGGATGCGCGACTGCGGCGTCGAGGCGTGTGTCTGGTGCGACGCTCATGCTACTCGCTCAGAGCCATCTGAAGGTAGTAGACGTTTTCGCGCAGGCGGGCGGCAACTTCGCGGTCGATGACGCCCTCGAACTGCAGGCGCGTAATCTGGTCCAGCTCAATGCGGAGCGCGTTTTCGGCCACGTCATCGGCATATTTGCGGGCATCCGCGATCTGCTGCCTAAAGTGAGGCGACATCTTGTGTGAACTCAGGTTGTAAGGCAGCAGGTAGGAAGCTTGCGTGGTGCTCGTGCCGTGCTCATCGTTGATGTTGATGCGGCTCCAAATGGACTCGATTGCCGACTCATGGTCAATCATCAGATTGGACGCAACAACTGCCAGCTCTTCGTCATCGCCGTTGACAATGCGCTCCAGGTCATCAAGCTCCGCGTACTCCATCTCAAGCGCGTAAAGACATGCCTGGTAGTAGGACTGATCGGCGTCTTCCAAGTGCCTGATTCCGCCGTCGATGATGTGCTGAGCAGCTAGTTTGAGCTCGTGGAGACCCACGGCAATTCGCGAGCGGTGGTTTGTCTTTGCGGCAATATTTGCCACGGACCCGTGGTAGCCCACTGACCTGCGGATTGAAGTAATGTCGTCAACAATTTGGTCCCATGGAATGGGGTTGTTTGTCTTAATGTGGCGCTTGTGAAGTTCCTCGAGGCGTTTCTGCTGGACATCCGTCTCATGAAGAACCAGCTCTTTGACCAGCTTGCCCGAGCCAGGCGCGGTAATGCGAGAGGCAAACAGGCGGTTGGTGTAACGTGTGATAGTCAAACGAAGCGCAGGTAGATACTTTGATATGGCGTTCTCAGACTGCAGCATGCTCCTGAGCTCGGCAAGGGTTGCCTCAAGAACGGCAATCTCTCCCTTGTGGAGACGTTCGGGCAGGTCAGAGTCTGTATCAGGGGACTTGGACAGCACGGGCAACAGATTGTCCGCCAAGAGCAACGTGGCGAGAATAACGCCAGCGGCGATAGTGATCAGCAGATCCCTCTGCGGAAACACTGCTCCAGACTGGGTCATCATCGGCAAGGTGAAGATGATCGACAACGTTACCGCACCTTTTGCTCCCGCGATGGTGGTGACCAGCACGTTCTTGATGAGCTCGGCCGACGTGATGGAGATGGGCTTTATGGCGCACGTGGGCTTGAGCTGATCGTCGGGTTTCTCGCCGTCGGAGCTGCCGTCTGCGGCGCCCTTCTCACCGTCGGCGGAGCTGCTACCTGCGGAAAGGCCGTTACCTGCGGAGTCAATCTCGTCATCCACGTCGTCTTTACCGGTGCAAAGTCGGCCGCCCTTGTGGAGCTTGCGGGTTTCCAGCGCGTAGAGCCACGCGAAGCGAACTGCGTGCATGAACAGGGTAATTGCGACCACGATGCCCAAAATTTGCAAGATGTTCAGTCCGCCGTTTGTGCCCGGAAGTACGGCCAGCGGAAGCTCCATTCCCAGGAACACAAAAAGCGTGCCGTTGATGAGGAAGCTGATGACTTTCCACGTGGAATCCGAGACCAGTTTTTGCCGCGCGAACAGCGCTTTATTGTTCTGCCTACGAGGAAGCGCAATCACCAAACCCGCTGCTACAACAGCCAAAACGCCAGAAACGTGAAAGGTTTCGGCAAGAAGATAGACAAGGAACGGCGTAAGTACCTCGTACAGCACGTTTGCGACGGTGTCCTCGTAACCCAACCTTCCAAGCATGGCGTTTACGGCAGAAAACGCAAAGCCCGTGACAATACCCATGGCTATGCCGCCCACAAAGAGCACCGCAAACGATCCCGCAGCATCTACCAGCGAGAACGCACCCGTAACCGCCGCCGCAACAGAAAACTGGAATGCTACAACGCCGGACGCGTCGTTAATCAGGGACTCTCCCGAGAGAAGCGTCTGCTGGCGATGAGTCAGGTGAATGTTGGATTTAAGTGCGGTGACGGTTGCCGCATCGGTTGGCCCCAGGGCCGAGGCAAGCGCAAAAGCCGCAGCTAGAGGGATTGACGGGACCATCAGATGGAGGGCATAGCCGACCGAGAGCACGCTGACAATTACCAGCGCAATCGCCAGCGACAAAATGCTGTTTAGGTTGAGGAGAAGTGCACGAATGTTGGTTTCTCTCGTCTCGTTGAAGAGGAGCGGAGCAATGAAGACCAGCATAAAGAGCTCGGATTCCAGGTGCACCTCCTGGACGCTGGGCAAAATGAGCGCGACCAGCAGACCGATGACCACCTGGATGACGGGGATGGAGACGTCGACAAACTTGTCGATCACCGAGGAAGCCGCGACGCAGGTCAAGACGATGAGCACAAACTGAAATGTCTCCATCAGGCTTCCTTTCTGGTCGTAGGCGGCAGCGGCGCGGCGAGCGCCGGGCTTGCAGCGGCGCGGCGAGTCCGCGAAAGTTCCGAGTGCATGGGGTTTCTCGGCAGATAACGTTTCATTCGAGTATATACGGTTTTGCGGTTCTAGCTTGTACCAGCGCAGATAACACATGGTTTCTGCGATGATGCGTAAGCTCCATCGGCGAGCAGAAACTGCGAATTTCGGCGATGTCTTGGAATTACGAGCCTGAAAAGTGCATGAAGTCTGAATAAATTCACTCAGACATGGCGAGAAAAACCGGCAAAACACTCAGACTTGGTGCACTTTTCCGGCAAACCGTTCAGACTTGGCGAGAAAATCAGGCTCCGCGCGAGCGTTCATGAAAGGGCTTGCGAAACCAACTTCGGACACATTTCAAAGCTTGCCTGAAAAGTGCAAAGAATCTGTAAATCTGACACAGATTCTTTAACAAAATCAGGCAAATCCACAGATTCTTTGATGCATTTAGGCAAAATCCACCGATTCTTTGCAGAAATCAGGCGCGGAGCAAAAATTGAGCGCCCCTAGATTACACAATTCCCAGGTAGAAGAATGCGTAGTTGAGCACGTTGATTAACGTGTACAGACCGCCAATGACCAGATAGGGCCAGAGGTGCGCTTTGGTGATTGCGATAAACTCGCGGATAAACGCCGTGGGCCAGTACCAGCCTTTGGTGTGCGAACCGATGCCATCTGCCTTAATGCCCAGGTTGTGGGCGTATTCGGCGCAACGGAAAACGTGGAAATCGCTGGTAACAACCGCTGTGGTGAAGTCGTCGCTCGTTGCGTCGGTGGCGCCGTTTGCCACGCCGCCGCTTGCCGCCACGCTACCGCATGCCGCCACGTCGCCGCTCATTGCTCGGTCGGCGCGGATCACAGCTAGCGAGTTCTGCAGGTTTTCCCAGGTAGTTGTCGACTTATCTTCCATGAGGATCGCGTCGGCGGGAACGCCCTTCTCCAGAAGATAATCGCGCATGGCCTGTGCCTCGGATACAACCTCATCAGCGCCTTGACCACCAGAAACAACAAACTTTCCGTGTTGATGCTGCTTGTTCCACAGCTCAAGCGCCTTATCAATTCTGCCTGCGAGCAGCGGAGTTGGTCGCGGACCATCAAGCCCGGCGCCGTGAATAATGATGTAATCGTATTGGCGTCGGCGGGGAAGCATCCGATACACCCACGAATAGAGCAGCAAAGCCACAAAGGTAAACGAGAACCACAGGCCCTCGAGCGTAAAAAGTCCCAGCACAAAGACAATAATGTGTCGAACGTCCGGGTCAAAATAATTCACGATGGACGGCGACGCAATCAGCAGAATCAGGAATCCGGCCATCAAAAATGGAAGCATTGATGTCAGTGAAAATCCGTTATTTCTTACAACAACTACGGTGTTTACCAGCAAAAATACGATGGTTAAGATAGGTGTTAGCAAAACGATAAGAACTAAAGCTATCCCAAGAACGTAATTGTTCAGCCTAAATACCAGGAGAATCGACGACCACACAAGGGTTACAAACAGATAAAGCGCGTTGCGGAATTGGCGGGGCTCTTTAATAAAAGAGTAAACAAACAGCACGCCCGGAATAACAGCTGGAGCCAACAAAAGTGCAAGTGAAGCTATGTATTGCCAGTCAAGGAGAGTGCTAACATCTCTGAGTAAGCTATCTATAGGCACGTAAAATCCTTCCTTGACCTGTGGATTTCTCATTTTATAGCAGCTTGCTAAAAAGTTCATTTGGCGAGAAATTCGTCTGACAAAATTATAACAAAGTGCCTTCGCATAACACTACGGAGCAACCACATACAACAGAAAAGTGGACATCTGCCCTTTTGACTCGGTGAACGGTAACCGTTTGCCGATAAGCGTTGTTTCGCATCGGTCGGAGGTTTGGTTAACGGTATGTTAGCGTACACATTGTCTACGTGCGCAAATATCGGATATTTGTAAACCGCATTTCTCACCAGGACAAAATTCATGAAAGTTTGCTCAACCTTTCACGGTTTCGTTCTAGCTTTGCGCGAAAAAGTACTTGAAAATGTACTTCGCGAGTGTTCATCGTTTTGTTGTAGAGAGAACCCATTTGTGGCTGCAACAAAGCAGCGAGCTTTCGCAAAAACGTTTATAAGCCTCGTCAGTGTCACGCAAAAGGCGTGCTCCTCCACGAGGTAGGTAGTGTTTCAACTTCAGAAACACAGATTTAGGAGGGTTTTATGAAGGGTTATGCAATGCTCAAGATCGGCGAGTCCGGCTGGATTGAGAAGGAGACACCAAAGTGTGGTCCTCTGGACGCAATCTGCAAGCCACTTGCGGTCGCAATTTGTACATCTGACATTCACACTCTGTGGGAGGGCGCAATCGGCGACCGTCACAACATGATCCTTGGTCATGAGTGCTCCGCAGAGGTTGTCGAGGTTGGCGAGTGCGTCAAGGACTTCAAGCCTGGCGACCGCGTCCTCGTTCCTGCAATTACTCCAGACTGGAACTCCCTTGAGGCTCAGGCCGGCTACTCCATGCACTCCGGTGGCATGCTTGCTGGCTGGAAGTTCTCCAACTTCAAGGACGGCGTCTTCTCCGAGTACTTCCACGTAAACGACGCTGACGGCAACCTCGCTCACATGCCAGAGGGCATGGATCCAGCAGACGCCTGCATCCTTTCCGACATGGTTCCAACCGGCTTCCACGCAGTTGAGCTGGCTGGCGTTGAGTTCGGCGACACTGTCCTGGTCATCGGCATTGGACCTGTCGGCCTCATGTCCGTTGCTGGTGCTGCACTTCACGGTGCTTCTCGCATCATTGCAGTTGGTACCCGTCCAGTCTGCGTTGAGGCAGCTAAGGGCTACGGCGCAACCGACTTCATCTCCTACAAGGACGGCCCAATCTGGGAGCAGGTCATGGAGCTCACCGGTGGCAAGGGCGTCGACCGCGTCTGCGTCGACGGCGGCGGCTGCGAGACCTTCGAGGACGCTGTCAAGGCACTCAAGCCTGGCGGAAAGATTGGTAACGTCAACTACCTCGGTTCCGGCGACTACGTCAACATTCCTCGCGTCGAGTGGGGCGTTGGTATGGGCCACAAGGACATCCGTGGCGGCCTCATGCCTGGCGGCCGTCTGCGCATGGAGAAGCTCTCCAGCCTGGTCACTTCTGGCCGTCTGGACCTTCACCCAGAGGTTACTCACCTCTATCACGGCTGGGAGCACCTCGAGGAGGCTCTCTTCACCATGCGTGATAAGCCAGCTGACCTCATCAAGCCAGTTGTTGTTATCGACTAGGTAACCAATTAGGTAGCGTTATTTAGTACGTTTAAGCTGGCGAGAAGTTCGGTTTTCTCGCCAGCTTTTTGCGCTGGTGGGCGCCAACGGAGTTTAGAAAGCGGTTGTATTCATGAAAATCCTTGTTGTATCAGGCTTTCTTGGGGCTGGTAAAACCACCTTCATTCAGGAGCTCGTGCGCCGGACTGGGCGTGATTTTGCTATCTACGAGAATGAATATGGCCAGGCAGATATCGATGCGCGTCGCCTGAGACAGGACTCTGACCTTAAGGTTTGGGAGTCTACCGAGAACTGCATTTGCTGTTCGGGTAAGCAGGATTTTGCGACGTCGGTGCTGACCATTTCAAACACCATCGACCCCGAGTATTTAATTGTTGAACCAACTGGTGTAGCTAAGCTGCAGAGCATTCTTGATAATGTGAATCAGGTTGCCTGGGAGCGCATTAGTTTGCTGGCGCCGGTTACCGTGGTCGACGCCGTTTCGTGGCAGAACCAGCGCACCGATTTTCCAGAGATTTTTGATAACCAGTTGAGTGCCGCTGCGAGCGTGGTGGTTTCAAAGCTTGCTCCAGGTAGCGAGGATGCTGCCGAGCCCATTAAGCAACTTGCGGCAGAGATGAATCCGCAGGCAGAGGTTATCGCCGAATCTTCGTATGCTGATATTCCCGACGAGTGGTGGAATGCTCTGCTGACTCGCGCGCTTGACGGTTCTGTTCTTGAAGACGCAGCTGGTGAGGAGGACGAGGGGCCTGATCTGGAGACTATGGCGCTGACTCACGCTGAGCTTCCAAGTCCAACGCACTTGATTTGGCTTTTGGACGCAGCGTCGGCTGGCGTTTTTGGAAAGCTTGCGCGCGCAAAAGGTACGTTGCCGTGCGGTAATCAGTGGGTCAAGTTTGACCTGGTAGAGCGCGCATGGGCGATTACGGGTGACGAACCTCAGGAAGAGTCCAGGTGCGTGTTTATTGGCCGCAACCTGCTGCGTCATGGACTTCGCGAGGTCTTTGTGCCAGCGTTCTGGCACGAGCAGTCGGACTTGGTTGACGAGCACGATCATTCGCATTGCGACCATGAGCACGGTCACTGCGTGCATGAGCACTGCGATCACGAGCATGGCCACTGCGAGCATGAGGGCCACGAGCACCACGGCCTCGGCGAGCACCACGCGCACGAGCACGGCGAGCACCACAAGCACGGCCACGGCGAGCATGAGCACGCAGGTCACGAGCACCACGAGCACGGCCACGACCACGGCGAGCATGCGCACGGCGAGCATGCGCACGAGCACGGCGAGCACGCGCACGGCCACGGCGACCACGCGCACGGCCACGGCGACCACGCGCACACGCACGGCGAGCACGGCGAGCACGAGCACGAGCACGGCGAGCACTGAGCTGCGAGCGCGTAAAACCTGCAACTAAAAAGAGCCTCCGATTGAACTACTTCCTATTTCTTGGACACGAGAAATAGGAGGTAGTTCAAAACACACTTAAGTCAGATAATCTGTCAAAAAGACGTATACATGACGCTGAAAATACCTCAAACGCGCAGATTATCTTCATTTGATGTGTAATATGGCCGCAATTGTGCAGAATATCTGTCATAGGTGTGTTCCTTAGAAGCGGAATTTACCTATAGTTAAATTCTTTATATTTCCCTATTCATGTTTAAGCATATAAGATGAAGTTTATGCATAGATATGCATATCAGGTAGTGTGACCGCCTAGCTGCCTGGCTATCTTGATTAGGAACATGTCGATTCTTCAGCAGAACCTACCAAAGCTGCGCTATTTTGTGCGCCAGGCCTAAAAGCCGACGCTAACACGCTGCAGAATCATAATCACCCGCACATGAACTGCCTCCCATTTCTTATGTCCAAGAAATGGGAGGCAGTTCAGATGTGGAGGCTCTTTTGCTAGTTCTTGAGCGAATTGAGTGGAGCGGGGAAGCGACCGCCTCGGTGGGCAAGCACGGAGCCCGCAAATTGATTGACCGGCATGATGGGCGCGGAACCAAAGAGACCGCCAAACTCCAGGACGTCTCCCTCGTTGTAGCCGATAGCTGGGATAACGCGGACTGCCGTGGTCTTGGTGTTGATGACGCCAATGGCCATCTCATCTGCGATGATGCCCGCAATGGTTTCCACGGAGGAATCGCCAGGAATAGCAATCATGTCCAAGCCAACGGAGCACACTGAGGTCATTGCCTCGAGTTTCTCGAGCGAGAGCGCACCGTCTTGAGCTGCGCGAATCATGCCCGCGTCCTCGGAGACCGGGATGAATGCGCCGGACAGGCCGCCAACGCTGGACGACGCCATGACGCCGCCCTTTTTGACAGCATCGTTGAGCAGGGCAAGTGCGCAAGTAGTTCCGGGGCCACCACATTCGCCAACGCCGATGAGCTCCAGAATTTTAGCGACGGAATCGCCAGCCGCAGGGGTAGGCGCAAGACTTAGGTCTACGATGCCCTTCTCGACACCAAGGCGCCTTGAAGCCTCGCGGCTCATTAGCTCGCCTGCGCGAGTAATTTTGAACGCCGTCTGCTTGATCTTCTCGGCAACATCCATGAGGTTTGCGGAGTTGGGGAGCTCGGCGAGGGCTGCAGCCATAACGCCAGGACCGGAAACGCCCACGTTAATGACGGCGTCCGCCTCTCCGCTGCCGTGGACCGCGCCGGCCATGAAGGGGGAGTCCTCCACCATGTTGGCAAAAACGACCAGCTTAGCGGCACCGTAGCACTGGATATCGGTGGTGCGTCGAGCGGCTTCGAGCACCGTCTTGGCCATGAGCAGGACGGCGTCCATGTTGATGCCCGCGCGCGTAGAAGCGACGTTTACCGAGGAACAGACGCGCGACGTGGTGGCCAGCGCCTCGGGGATGGATGCGATGAGTCGGCGGTCGGCGTCACCAAGGCCCTTGTGGACCAGTGCCGAGAAGCCACCCAAAAAGTCGATGCCCAGCGTCTCGGCCGCGCGGTCAAGCGTGTGAGCAAGCGGGGTCAGGTCTTGCGCCGAGGTACATGCCGCAATCTGTGCGATTGGCGTGACGGAAACGCGCTTGTTGGCAATGGGGATGCCGTACTCGCGCTCCAGGTCCTCGGCCACGGACACCAGGTGCTCGGCCTGGCGAGTGATGCGGTCGTAGACCTTCTGGCACATGCGATCCAGGTCCTCGTCTGCGCAGCTATTAAGTGAGATGCCCATCGTGATGGTACGCAGGTCAAGGTTTTGCTCGCTGACCATGGCGAGGGTTTCGGCGATTTCCTGTGGAGTAATGTTCATGCGCGTCCTCTCGGAATGCGGTTGTCGTACGGGCGCCGGGGCGAAGGTGCAGCTTGCGTGCGGGCGCCAGGGCGTGGGCCGCAGCTTGCGTGCGGTGCCGGGGCGTGGCGCGGTTGTCGTGTGGAGACAACGTCTGGCTTTTGGCGGACGACCAGCCGCAGGGGTTTCTCGACTATTATACTTAAGCAACAACGACAAACGGGGCAAGTTGCGAGGTAACGTGGCAGAAAAAGTCACCCTAAAAACGATTGCGCGCGAGGTGGGGCTGTCGCCCGCTACGGTTTCGCTGGTGCTGAACGGCCGGCCGGTGCGCGTGAGCGACGAGAACCGCCGCCGCATCCTCGACGTTGCCCGCCGCGAGCACTACATTCCCAACCAGATCGCAAGAAGCCTGGTCACGCAGCATACGCAGACGCTGGGGCTGATCGTGCCGAATATCGAGAGCCGGTTTTTCTCGTCGTTTGCAAAGATGCTGGAGATGAAGTGCCGCCGCCGCGGGTACGCGCTGTTCATCACCAACTCGGATAACAGCACGTCAAACGACGCGGACCTTGTGCGACTGCTGGTTAATCGCGGCGCCGACGGCATCTTTATCATCACGTCCGACGAGGTAGAAGCCTCAAAACAGCTCATCGCCGACTTGGAGCAGCTGCCCGTGCCATACGTCATGGTGGACCGAACCATCGATGCGCTCGACTGCGACAAAGTCACGTTCAACAACGAGCTCGGCGGCTATCTGGCCACAAAATACCTGCTAGACCACGGTCACCGCCGGATCGCGTGCATGGTCAACACCGCCTCCAACACCGGCTGCGCGCGCCTCAACGGTTACGTTCGCGCACTTGGCGAGAAGGGCCTGGAGCTTGATCAGTCGCTTGTGTTGACCAGCGATTATTACATTCCTGATGCATATCTTGCAGCTCAGCAGCTGATTCGCGTGAACGCTACGGCTGTTGTTGCAACGTCGGACAATATTGCGCTTGGGCTATTGCGCTACCTGTATGAGCGCGGCTTGCATGTTCCGCGCGATTATTCCGTTGTCGGATACGATAACAGCATTTCAGACGCACTGTTTGAGCCGGCGTTGACTTCGATTGAGCAAAATGTTGATGAGCTTTCTGACGCTGCGCTTTTGATTATGTTCCGCCGCCTAGGCGAGCGCGGTGCGGAGGTTGACGCAGCAGGTCAGGAAAACGCAGATGATACGGTGGACGATAGCGCTTCAATCCAAATAATCCTTGAGCCGCGCATGATTGAGAAGAATAGCGTGCGAGTCTTAGGCCGCTAATCAGATTTCTGCATATTCATGCAATAAAATGCATTCTTATGAATACATAATTTTTGCCCTCAAAGTTATGTGCCGAAAAAGGTAAAAAACCCGTTTAGTTGGAAATGAAAATTGAAAATTAGTCGATTTATCTCCAACTAAGACGATTTTTTACCGCCTCAAAAACTTTTATCTGGGCAAACGTTGTATGCAGAAAAATGAAATCTCCAACTAAACG
>CAUTOT010000016.1:0-16412 GCA_963539765.1 uncultured Atopobium sp.
CAGAAAAAGAAAATCTCCTTGAAAAGGCAACTTGTATCCATAAAAATTTGTATCTTTTTGGCCCTTGTGTAAAACCTGAAATGGCAGAGCTTCTATTTCCCTGTGTAAGTAATTTTCTTCAAGCTGTTTCTGGTTTGGTTGATTTGGTACTTGTGGATACTACTACCGCTTCAACAGATTGCTACGCTCAAGCGGCCCAATGTGCAGATAGGCTGGTAATTGTCTCCGAGAACCCTCTTACGTGCATTAATTCTTTAGCAAAAGTAAGTGGACTTGCAGTACGACTTGGAGTGGCAAGAACTCGCATTATCCGACTTGAAAACAAAGCAAATCCAAAGGTTAAACAGGACTTTTCTGTTGGAAAGGCAGAAATTGGTCTTGAGGCGGCAAAGATGTTTAGGATTTTTGAAGGCGGACCAGGGTTTCAGGAACTTATTCAGCAAGGAAAGCTTTCTGTGTTGTTACAAGAGGAAACTTCATTTGCACAGTCGGTTTCTTTTGTCCTTGCGCATTTCCTTAACGAGCTGGGAATTCTTCCACAGCTGCGAGAGGCTCAGATTGCCCTGCAAGTAGCTTCTGAGAAAAAGCCATTTAGCTTATTCAATAGGAGGAAGGAGGTGGGTTAATGCTTGTCTTTGAACGCGTTGCTAAGCAAATTGAGGCTCAAGATGAGAATGACTCACTACTCCAAAAAGAAGTATTTCAGAAGGCTAGAAAAAAGTTAAAAGAAAAACTTGTTTCTCGATTAGGACTTTCTACGGTTTCTTCTCTTATAACAGGCAGTGATATCGATCGTGTAAGAGACGAACTAAGAGTTACCTGTGAAGCAATTGTTAATGAAGAGAAGGACGAGCTCTTTAGTTCAGTTGACTATGAAGAAACAATCGAACAGGTAATCAATGAAGTATGTGGTCTTGGTCCAATTCAGCCGCTACTGAACGATAAAGATGTTACGGAAATCATGATTAATGGCTGCAACAATTTGTTTTACGAGAAAAACGGCGAGTTATTTGAATCAAAAACAGTCTTTGACTCTGAAGAGCAGATTTTGATTGTTATGGATCGCATTTTGTCTCCATTAGGAAGAAGGCTGGATAGGGTAAGTCCTATTGTTGACGCACGACTTGAGAATGGAGACCGTGTCAATGCAGTTGCAAGCCCTGTTGCAGTGAACGGCACTTCAGTAACTATTCGAAGATTCACCGGAAAAATTACTTCTTTGGACCGGCTAGTGGAAATGAAATCATTGCCTCAATGGCTTGCAAAATTTTTGTCTTGGGCTGTGAAGTGCAGACAGGGAATCGCGGTTGTTGGCGGCACGGGATCTGGTAAGACTACGCTTTTAAATGCACTTTCATGTGAAATTTCAAAGTCAGAAAGAATTGTCACTATTGAGGATTCAGCGGAGCTTAAGTTCGATTCGCATCCAAATGTTGTCAGGCTAGAGGCTCGGCCCGCCTCAATAGAAGGAACAGGAGAAATAACCATTAGATCATTGGTGAGAAACGCGCTCCGAATGAGGCCAGATCGCATTGTAGTAGGAGAGGTAAGAGGTGAAGAGTGCATTGATATGCTGCAGGCTATGAATACAGGTCACGACGGTTCTTTAACCACATTGCATGCCGGAACCGCTCAAGAGGCAATATTGCGCCTAGTGTTGATGGCTCGTTTTGGAATGGACTTACCTGCAGAAATTATAGAAAAGCAGATTGCCACTGCACTTGATCTGATAGTTATGTCTCAAAGATTTCCTGATGGAAAACGATATGTGACCAGCGTTTCAGAAATTTCCTTGTCTTCGTCAGGATCAATTGAAGTGCAAGAGGTGGTGTCGTTTGACGTGCAGAAAAGAAGTTGGCTTTTTGTAAAAATTCCTTCTTTTATCAATCGCGCAATACAAGAAGGAATACTCAATAAAAAGGAGGTTACTTCATGGATGTCTTTACTTCCACAATCACAGGAGGTGTTTTTGGAGTAATTATTTATTCTCTTGTATGCAACGGTGAGGAAAAAACTGTTTCTCAAATAAATGCACGAGTAACAGGTTATGTAGTTCAGTTTTTTCAATTTGCACGCAATAGCACTTTTGTCCAGCGCTTGCTCAAATGGGAACCTTTTTCTTATACATCAATGCAGCTACGTAATCGTTTTCTTTACAAATATGGGATTACCTTAGTCACTGATGCTTTCGTACTGTTTTTTATTAGTGGCATAGCTGGATCCATCTTGCTTGGTGTTCTATTTGAGTCTGCAATAGGTACGCTTTGCGGTGTTTTCTCGTTATTTCTCGTTCCTTATTTTCTATATGAACATGCCAAGCATCAATCTGCTTTAGAAATCGCCCATATGATGCCTTCGATTTTTAGAACAATCGCCGTTGCTCTTGGATCAGGTCTCACACTTTCACAATCTATTGAATATGTCAGTAAACACACAGAAGGTGTCGTATCAGAAAATTTTTATATTGCTGACATGCAAATCAAGTGCGGTTTTCCTATCGAAGAAGCTATTGAGGACTTGGCAGAAAGGTTGGATGCTCCAGGTGTTAATTTGCTGGCTAGCGCCTTAGTAATTTCACATAGAACAGGGTCTCCGCTTAAGAGTCTTTTACAGAAAACTGCCGAGTTAGTTGAATTACAAGAGAAGAATCAAAGGCTCATAGCAACAAAGACTGCTCAAGTTAGATTATCTGCTCGAATTGTATGTCTTCTCCCAGTTGTTTTATTGATTGTCTTGTCGCTTCTATCGCCGGACTTTCAAAAGGGTTTATTTACGCCATCGGGCGTTATATGCACATCAATTGCAATGGTCATGGATTGCGTTGCTCTTTTGATTATTCGAAGCATTATGAAAGGAGTAATGAAGTGATGGATTTACTATGCTCCGTATTATTTGCAACATGCATAGGTATTCTCGCCCTAGTTGTTCCCGTCAATTTGAATCATTTTGATGTCCATAGCTATTATCAGCAAATTATAAGAGGCATAAAAAGTCACAAGAGAATGAGCCTCCGGGCAAAGTCTGAGTTTACAAGAAAATCATGCCTACGTAAGATGCCAGAAATGATTGACATTTTGATTCTTGGGCTGTCATCAGGGCTATCTTTTGATTCAGCGCTTGATCTGTATTGTTTGCGAGAATCTGGAGAATTATCGAGAGAGCTTTCAAATGCTCATATGACTTGGAAGCTTGGTGCTACTACTCGCGAAGAAGCACTCAATCAGATGGCGGCAAAAGTAGGAGTTCCATCGCTTAAAAGCTTTGCGACTGTTGTGAATGAAGCGCTTACTTTTGGAACTCCTCTTGCAGAAATATTAGATAGACAAGCTTCAGTTCTTCGCGATGAGCAGCGTTCGCTGTTAGAAACGGAAATTGAAAAGATCCCAATTAAAATGCTCATCCCTCTAGGAACGCTGATTGTTCCAGCAATGTTACTTGCAATTTTAGGTCCCTTGCTTGGACCTGCATTTTCTTCTTAAGAGAAAGGAAAGCCGATGATGTTCTTCTATCAATTTTTTAGGTATCTACAAGGCTTAAAAGAGGATGAATCTGGACAGGGAACTACAGAGTATGCAATTTTAGTTGGCGTACTTGTAGTTATTGCGATTGTCGCAATCATTGCTTTTAAAGGTAAAATTTCTGAGCTTTGGGAAGCAATTACATCGGGAATTAATTCTCTATGAGCAGAAAGAGCACTGCTGCTTATTCTGTGTTCATTATTGTCACTGTATGTTTGCTATTTGCTGCACTTCTCGTATTACCAAGAAAACAGGACCATTCATCAAATACGAGCTCGGACTATGTGCAGACTCATGAAAATAGAGACGACAAAAACGTCAATGAACAGCCAATCTCATATGCAGCAGCAGAAGATTTGTTTAAACAGAATTCCGTGCAAAGAGATAGTAAAGAAACTATTCAAAACGAAGCTCAGAGTATTTTAGAGGGCTATCAGCAAAGAGCTGATTGCGTGCTTGTTTATTCCGGATATTTAGACATAGCTGGCAATGTATGGGGCTGTTTAGTTAATGGTGGAAATTGGTCAGAACTTGTGACTGTTTCTGATCAAGGAGAGATAAGGAGGGTCTCAACATGTCATATCTCTACTCAAGATGCGAAGAATCTATTAGAGCAATCAAACTAGGTGTTAAGAATACACAAGGACAAGCAACGCTTGAATATGCTCTAGTTTTATTTTCGTGCTTAATTGTCATTACGTCTCTTGGTGTGATATATCACTTTGTGCAAAATGGAGCAGTTGTTCAACTGGCTACTCAAGCTGCTTCACATACTATGCATGACTCTCTTTTAGATTTAGCCAAAGATGTTCTCTCGTTTTAAACAGAATGCTGGTCAAGCGTCAGTAGAAGCAGCACTTTTATTTCCCGTTATTCTGATGATTATTGCATTGCTTGTAGAACCTGTTTGCATTCTCTATACAAAGACAGTTATGGATGGAGCCTGTGCAGAAGGATTAAGAGTAGCAACAACGTCTTCTGACACTGAGTTAATAGAGTCCTATATCAAACGCAGACTTAAGGCTATACCAGAGATACATCTAATTCATAAGCGAGGAGATGATCACTCGAAAATATCTATAGATAAAAAAGAAAACTATGGCTTGATTGAAATAACGTGTCATGTGGCAGCGATGCCGCCAATAGGCTGGTGTTTATTCCTTGCAGGTCAGACGGATAACCAAGGGATTGTCTTGCATTCAAGTTTATCTGCTAGTACGTATCCAGATTGGATTGAGGGTTCTTATGCGGATTGGATTGCCTTTTGGAAAGGATAAACATAAGAGAATAAAGCTTGGACTTTCCATGTTTATAGACGATAAAGGCGGTATTACGTCAATCGCTTTTGCAAGTGCGCTTTTAGTATGTCTAGCGCTTGTATTCGCACTGGTATCGGTCGCTTGGGTTTCATCGAGAGCATACAAAACTCAGTCAATAGCAGATGCGGCTTCTATGGCAGGAGAAAATGTCGTAGCTAAATACACAACTATTGCGCAGGTAATTGATGCAAGCATTTTGAGTCTTGGGTTATCAGGATTGTTATGTGTTGGAGCCGGATTGGTTGCTTCATGTGTGCCAGGTTTAGCTTCAGCGGGTTCTAAATTGTGCGATGCAGGTTTTAAGACACTTGAAGTGCGTAAAAAATTTGCAACTTCAGCTTGTGAAGGTTTAGAGGCAACTGAAAAAATGCTTCCAGTTTTTGCAGCAATGGCAGCGAGCTCTTGTATACAAAAGAACTCTACTGATGCGGGTAACTTCGTGGGATCAGCTCTTCTATTTCCCGCTCAGTCACAATCTGATTTTGGACATTTAAATAGTGACGTTTCGTCAGATGAATTAAAAGAACAGAGCGAACTATTACAGCAGATAGCAAAACAGATTGAAGAGTTACAGAGTAAAGCAGAGACCTCTAAAAAGAGGGCGTGGGAGGCAGACTGCGGTGGAGGTCCGTATTCTATGCGTGAAAGAGCAGAGCATCTCGCTGGTCTTTCTGGGGATATAAACCCATCCATTCCGTCGCCAACTTCTTGGACGTTTGGTGTCGCTTTAAAGCGAGCTAGAGCTTATTACAGAGCTCGATATGATCAAGAAACTGTCAATGGAAGCACCGCAGAAGAATTGCGTGATTCTGCTATACGAAAAGCTTTTTACAACTTTGCGTTTACGGAACTTTCAAAAGGATTTTATAAAGAAACAGCTGATGGTGAGGTTGAAATGAATTTACCTCGATTACCACATAATTTAGAAGAGACAAAGAAAACGGACCTGTATCTAAAGCCTATTTGGCCTTGCACCTATGAAAACAGCAAGAAAACCATTCATGCTCATAGGTCTTGTCCAGGAGCAATAGGAGAAAACGCGGGATTTGCATCGCTACAAGATTTAGATTCTGGAGCGGTTCATGAGTGTCAACATTGTCATTTTACGAGCAGCGATGTGGGAAGAGTGGCTTCTGCTTCGACAAATATTGATAACGGGTTTGAGTTTTACTGGAAGATTGTAGTTGAAGAGTCTGAAGTTTATGAATCATCACGTCAGCAAATAAAAGATTTGCGAAAGAAGTTGTCTGAAGCTGCAGATAAATCAACTGGAATATTTCAAAAAGCACTTGATGCTCTAAAGGTTGCTAGGCCCAGATTATGTCCTCCAGGTGCTTGGGGATGTATTTCATTTGTGAGAAGAGGAGGTTCATCTCCGGAATTTCAAGGAAGCTTGGGAACATTCGAACAGTCAGTTTTTCTTCCAGAAGGATATGCAATATCTGGGGCGGTACTTGCTCCAGACAGCTCATCCTCAAATAACGTTCTTTCGAGCTTTTTTGACCAGGTTGAAAGGAGAGGAGGATTTATTGGACAGACCATAGATAAGGTAATGAGCTTGTGGGGATCTCTTTTAATTTCATATGGGGATGGTGTAACTTCTTGGTCTTCTAAGCTATCGGAATTTCTTGATAACGTTGACGGAATAACAGGTGGAAGTGTCGGCTCCAAATTACAGAGTGCTTTGAAACAAATAGTTATTGACGCTGGATTAGAGCCAAGTGATTTAAGACAAAAGAAGCCTGTTCTTGTTAATACAGAAAGTGTTTTGAAACAAGCTGGCTTTGATAAAGAATCAACGATTCGTGAACTAGTTCAGAAAATACCTAATACATCAGATCCAATTGCTTTAGCTCGTTCTCTTGGCGCATTTTCTCTGCAATATTTGCCTGACAAAATCACAATTGCAAAGTTGACCATTCCTGTCATTGATATTGAGGTTCCTTTAGAAATTGATGTTAAGAAAGTTTTTGGTGGCGTATGAGAAAAATGAAATTTCTTTGTTGCCAAAAAGGGCAGATGTTTGTTGAGACTGCATTGATACTTCCGGTTGTATTAGTGGTTGCTCTAATTGCAATCAATTTATTTAAGTTTGCAGATATGTGCTCAAAGTTTGATCGTGTTGCAGCGGATCAAATTATTGCTCATGGAATTTCTTCTAGTCATTCCACGGATGGAGGAGCACTAGAAAACTTAACTCAGAAAATAAAAGCTGCTCTTAAATGTGATGACAATTGCGACATTGTCGTCTCCATGGAGGGAGAAAAGGAGGGGATTGGGAATATGGTCTCTGTTTTTCCTAAATATCAAGCAACTCTAAAGTACAGACCTTGGCCACATACTGTGCGTCTCCCCTTAGTGTCATTAGAGTCTCCTCTGTACCTCACCCATACAACTTCAATTGTTGTTAGTCCCTATAAGTCGGGAGTTGTGATTTGAAAATGAATGTACAGGTTTCGATAGAAGAAGTCCCTAATTCAGAGCAAATTTTTGAATTGTTACAAGGAGGCTTCGAAAAGTTCGTCGGTCTTTTGGGTACCGAGATAACAGCTCCTCCAGTCTTACTTCTAAGGTGCTCTTCAGTTCATACTTTTGGAATGACGTATCCGATTGATATCGCATTTGCAGACGATCACGGAGAAATTTTAAAAATTCGGAGACGAGTACATCCTAAACAAATTCATAGCTGCGCGGGTGCTTATTGCACATTTGAAAGACCATCAGTTGATGATTTCCCATGGTTTGAGGTTGGTCAGAAAGTGCTCATTCAAGAAATAAGTACTGAAGAAAGCAACGTTGAAAGAAGGAGTCGCTATGGCTATAGAAAACTACTCCGTAAAAATTTGCCCCAGATGCGGAGAAAAGCTGTTTCAGGACATGAGAATTTGTTACGGGTGCCTTCTAGACTTCAGCGGTCCAAGCTCACTTGTATGCAATCTCGAAGTATCAAGAAATAAAAGAATTGCCAACCTTCCCTTTATAGAAACTGATGAGTATTTGCTTTCTGAGGAAGTAGGAGAGGAGTGGGATAAAGGCCTGCCACCTGCTTTGTTTGAACTGGATAACTCATATTCACCAGCAGATTAAACAGTACGTGGTATCCTTTAAGAAGAGTTGCGAAAGTAACATAAAGGAGTTTCCATGTATAAAGTCTCGCTTCGCTCTTCTAAAAAGAGCCAGTTTGTAAAGATTGCGCTTTGCATAATGCTTTTGGCTGTTGCGTTTTTAATTACGCCTGCAAGAGCATTTGCGCGCGACCTTTCAATAGATACGGTAAATATTGATGCGACGGTTCAAAAAGACGGAACGTTGCATGTCGTAGAAACTCGTACGTTCTATTTCAATGGTAGTTTTCATGGTGTCTATTGGAATCTTCCAGTTGGAAAGAATAAATACAATGGACAGAACGTTGAAGTAAACATTACTTCAGTTAAGGTTCAGGATAGGCAAGGAACTCGTCAGATTTATAGTAAAGACTCTAGTGGAAATAATTCCAGCTCAGATGAGTATTATGTTCCAACTCAATCAAACAACATGTTGAACTTAAAGATTTATTCAGCGCATGATGATGAGTCAGCACATATCACTATCGAGTATGACATTACTAATGTTGTAACAAACTGGTCGGATACCGCGGAGTTGTACTGGAAGTTTGTATCTGATGGCTGGGATTCTGAGTCTCGAAATGTCACTGCTACTATTCATCTTCCTGTCCCATCAGGACAGTCTATAGTTGCCGGAGATACTGTTCGCGCCTGGGGACATGGTCCACTAGATGCAAATGTTGAAATTACCAACAATGCAGTTGTCTACAAAGTTCCTGGTGTAGGAACTGATGAATTTGCGGAAGCTCGTATTACATTCCCAAGCGATTGGGTTTCTGGGCTAGCTCCTATTCAGCAGAATAAACTGAGCAGCATCTTGTCTGAGGAACAAGCGTGGGCGGATGAAGCAAATCACAAGCGTGATGTTGCAAAAACTCAGGTAGCTCTTATTCTTTATGCGCCATTAGTACTTGCAGCTATCACCGTTGTAGCAGCAATCTTGCTGCGTATTCAATACAAAAAGGTAATGGCTCCTCAGTTTAATGACCTTTACTACAGAGATGTTCCATCTAATGATCACCCTGCAGTTCTTTCTATGCTTTACAACGGTGAGCTGATTAAGGGAGACGCTCTGACAGCAACCCTTATGCACCTTTCGGATTCAAAGTACATTAGCTTGAATAAGACGGTTAGTACAAACTTCCTTGGTATGGAGAAGTCTGATTACTGTCTTACAAAGGTTCAAGACCTTTCAGAAAGCCAGCAGCCTTTCTACCCTGGCAGTTCACTGTCAAATAAGATTGATATCATGGCAATGAGGTTAATCTTTGATAAGGCCGGAGAATCTGGAGCGGTAAACACCACTGTTACTATGAAGCAAATTGGCAAATATGCTTCATCACATCCAGAAGATTTTAATAAGGCATATGAGTCTTGGGAGAGCCCCATCAAGCTTAGCTATGCTGCTAAGTATGGAACAAATAAGATTCCATTCCACGGTAAGGGAATTCTTGGTGCTCTGATTGCTGTTGATGTTCTTGTTGCAGCTGCTGCATTCTTCATGGGTGTTATGGCTGATGTTTCATTTGCCAATCTACTACTACATCTGTTCATTCTTGTCATTGCCGGTCTTGTTGCACTTGTAAACATTGGCTCGTTTGATTTGATGAACAGAGAGGGTGTTGAGACGCTTGCTAAGACTCGTGCGCTAAGAAAGTGGCTTACTGAGTTCACCAATCTACATGAAGCAATCCCTACTGACGTCATTCTTTGGAATAGGCTTCTGGTTATGGCAGTTGCGCTTGGTGTTGCGGATAAGGTTATCGAGCAGCTGAAAGTTGCAATGCCAGAGATGCTCAAAGATCCTCAGTTTATGCCTGTTTATAGCTGGTATTACTATGGAAATGGCATGCGAACCAATGCAATTGAGAGCGTAACCAAGAGTGTTACAGCTGCTCATTCTGTCTCCACGGCAGCGCTCGCTTCTTCTAATTCAAGTTCTGGCGGCGGTTTTGGTGGCGGCTTCTCCGGAGGCGGCGGTGGCGGCTTCGGCGGCGGAGGCGGCGGTGGTGGCTTCTAATGCCATAAGCGCTTCAATAAACATCACAAGAAGCTACGTTTAAAGGTTTTAATTCTCCCCGTGAACTTGTCGGGGAGAATTTCTTTTTTAAGAAAATATGCGATTTTGGCATATTTGAGTTGATAGTTTTACGCTGCATTTATGGAGCAGATATCTAACAGATTAGTGGGCCAGTGTCTTCGCGATTTGCGAAAGAAGCAACGTCTTACTCAAGAGGCGGTTGCTGAGCACCTTGCTGGAGATCAAGCATTCATATCAAAGGTTGAATCAGGCGAGCGTGGCGTTAAACTCGGAGAAGTCTTTTCTTTTGCTGAAGCTCTAGGTATTGAAGCTTCTGAGCTCATCGAAGCTTTGCGTACGTATCGATAGTTTTAGTTCAATTTTTTAATGCAAGAACCCTGTGAAAGACGTGCTTCTTAAAAGAGGTACCTCTTTTTCTGTTTGCCACGTCAACATCAAAAGATAAAAGAAAACGGCCCAGAGAATAATCTCTGAGCCGATTCAAGTCGTGGTGGCGGGGAAGGGAATCGAACCCCTGACACGGGGATTTTCAGTCCCCTGCTCTACCAACTGAGCTACCCAGCCATTGGTGCTTCGAAAAGCTTATTTACTATAACAGACTCAAGCGCTTCGTCAAGCGGGCAATTTATACAATCCAGAAATTTTTTCCACCAGTGAGGTCAAATTCAACGGTCATGCCCTTTATTGCAAAAAATGCCTCAACTTGCTCTTTTGTTTTCTCAAGCTCTTGACCATCGATTTTCTCGCGTTCATCGGGTTTCTCGCTAGAGGGGAGCTCTATCCAAAGAGACTGCTTGCCGCATGCGTCGCGCAGATGGACTTTGCTCAAAAGACCCTGTTGTTCAAGTCTTTCATTAAGATGAATGAGGTCAAAAAAGTTGACGATTTTTGACATGCTAACTCGTTTCTCTAAACGCTCGCTCTTAAGCATACACGTTTGCAAATTGGTACAATAGATTGTCTAGCTTGAACTAGGTCAGCGGTCGTTGCTGCCTCCACTGAATAAACTATTCGAGGGGAAATTATGGCCTTTACGAGAAAAGAATTCTTGTCCCTTTCTGCTTTGGGAGCTGCAGGCACCTTGGCCGCATGCACTCCACAAGCAAGGACATCTGATGATACAAATCAGCCTGCTTCTAACGTGGACCTTGAAGAGTTCAAGTCACTCAAGCTGGACATGACCCAGTGGAGCTATGACGAGGATAACGACTGCTACTATCAGCTGGGCATTCAGTACTGCACTAAGCCTGCAAGCAAGTCGGTAAACACTCTCTCGGTTTTTGTTCCTGGAAAGTATCTCTCGGGAAAGAAGAATGGCTCTACGTACGAGTGCGAAGTGAGCCAGAAGGCCGTTGTAGGCAGCTTCACCGCAAGTACCGCGCCAATCGTCATGCCTATTAACACAGCAACGCTCGCCCCTCAGAGCGCTCCTACAAGTTACTCATACGAAGGCCTTGCACCGTACCTTGAGGCTGGTTGTGTGTACGTATACGCAGGTTTCCGCGGCAGAAGTGCTGGTTACGATTCAACTACAGGCTCGGACGAGCTTTACGCAGGTGGATCGCCTTGGCCGGCAGTAGACCTCAAGGCTGCTATCAGGTACTTGCGCTACAACCATGAGCTGCTTCCTTGCAATACATCAAAGATTTTTGTGTTTGGCTTTGCGGCCGGCGGTGGTCTCAGCGCAGTGCTAGGCACCTCGGGAGATTCTCCACTGTATACGCCATACCTTAAGGCGGTTGGCGCTGCTACACATAGCGAGAAGGGCGAGCAGCTTTCAGACTCTATTTACGGCAGCGCTTCATGGTGTCCTGCGACATCGTACGACCTTGCAGACGCAGCATACGAATGGTCAGCTGGTCAGTATGCTGATGCAACAGACTCTCGTGCTGAAGGTGTTTGGACACAGCCTCTCTCGCAAGATCTTGCTGGCGCATACGCTTCATTTGTCAACAACATGGATCTTCTCGACAGCAATGACAGCAAGGTCGGTCTTGATGAGACTAACTCTGGCGTCTATACCGCTGGATCATATGCAGACCTTCTTCTCAACGAGCTTAAGACCTCTGCAAATAACTTTGTTAAGGACAACGCATTCCCTTACACCTCTACGCCTCAGCGCTTAGAAGAGCCTACGTTCCCAGGTGACCCAAATCTCGCAACGGTTCGTGGTACAGATAATGCAGCTCCTGCTACTCAGCAGGTTCAATCTACTATTTACGATACAGCTGAGCACTATTTTGGCTCTCTGAACTCTGAGTCTATTTGGGTTGTATATAACCTTCGCCGTCAGAGCGTCGAACTTGAGAACTTGAGGGGTTTCTCGCGCGCTCTGAGAGGTGCTTCACTTCCTGTTGGAGCTTTTGATGCTCCCGATAGAAGCACTCGTGCAAATCAGCTATTTGGCGTTGGCGAGCAAAGTACCTTGCATTTTGATGAGCAGACAGCTGATCTCATCAAAAAGAACCTTGATACGTATATGAAGCTTACTGATTGGAAGTCCAGCTACGCCAATGACTGGTCCTCTGATTTGAATAAGGCTGACACGCTGGAGAATGACATTCCAACTCGTGTGGATATGTTTAATCCTCTGTACTTTACCAGCGCGTCTTACAAGGGTTATCAGACAGCATCGGTTGCTCCTTATTGGCGTATTAATGAGGGTGCCCAGAATACCGATACTTCAATTTGCACCTCGTTCAACCTGGGTCTGTCTTTAAAGCATTTCTCGGGCGTGAGTAATGTTGATTACACGCTTGTTTGGGATAAGGGCCACGTTCTTGCCGAGAGAACAGGTATTGCAACCGCCAATTTGGTGTCTTGGATTGTCTCGAGCGCATCCGCTTAAAGGGGAGGATACAGCGTGTTTCAAACAAAGAATCGTCGGCTGTACGGTGTTGTTGTTATCGTTGTGCTTGCGGTAGGAGCAATATGCTTCTCCCTTTTTAGAGGTGCTGATAAGTCTCAACCTCAAGCAAACTCACAATCGCAGCAATCCCAACAGACGCAGCAAACGCAGTCTCAGAGCTCACAAAACAAGGGCTACATTGATTCTGTAGCAGCGGATGACCCGTATGCAAAGGGCATTCACCATGTTCGTATTGTGGTGAAGGATTACGGCACTATCGAGGCAACTCTTAACGCAAACGTTGCACCTATTACGGTTTCTAATTTTGCTCATCTTGCCGAGTCAGGCTTCTATAACGGCCTTACGTTCCATCGAATTATTGACGGCTTCATGATTCAAGGTGGAGATCCTAAGGGCAATGGCTCGGGTGGATCCGAGAATAAAATCAAGGGCGAGTTTACCAAAAACGGTGTCGAAAATAACATCTCGCATACACGTGGAACTATTTCCATGGCACGCGCTCAAGATCCAAACTCGGCAAGCTCACAGTTCTTTATCATGCAGGCAGACAACTCAACTCTGAATGGAAATTACGCTGCATTTGGCACGGTAACAAGTGGAATGGACGTTGTCGATGCAATTTGTAAAGGTGTAACACCCACCGATTCAAACGGAACAATTCCTGCTTCAGAGCAGCCTGTCATTGAGTCCATCACGATGATTGATTAGATTCTTTATATAAAATATTGTTATGTTATTGGATGACCTGCAACGTTTTATAAAGTTGCAGGTCATTAGCGTATAACAGGCCTCTCATGATATACTATTGTTATCCGAGAGGAGTGGTGTTATGCGGGCTGTTGGCGAGTTTTGCGTTCACCCAGGTCAGGGCGTATGTCTTGTTGAAAATGTAGTTTCGGAGCCTACTCCGGCCTACGTTTTGTCTCCTATTGGGCAAAAACATCCTGTTCAGATTGTATTTCCTCTTGATCAAGAATTTAGACTTCGTGATCTTATGACGCATGACGAGGCTATGAATCTTGTTGATACCTATCCTCAAATTGAGCTCATTACGTTCCATATTCATAATGCGTCGCTTGAAGAATCACACTTCAGACATGCGATTAGAGAAGGCTCTTGCAAAGATTCCTTCAGCATTGCTAAAACGTTTAGAGCTCGCATTGATAAAGCACGTTCACTCAACAAGAAACCACCCGTTTCTCACGAGAGAATATTTAAGATGGCTAGTAATCGCGGCTTGTACGAGCTTATTACAGCACTAAATTGTACCGTTGATGAGATTCAAAAGGTCTTTAGCTCACGCTATGGCGTAGAAATTGGAAAGGCATAAAGTAGAATAAAAGAATATTTCCCGCAGGCGTTTGAAGTATTCCTGAAAATGATAGAGGAAATGGGGGGATGTAATGGTAGACAACAAAGAAGCTCTTTTTAATGCGTTCAAAGCATATAAAGTAAAGTTTGGTGAACCATTTCCCACCATTCCTGGCTACTGGAGAGATGACGCAGATCTTATTGAGCAAATTAACGGATATATTGAGCGCGGCGTTCCAAAAGATCCATATGATAACGGTCGTATTCCAAAGTATGTAAAGTTCTAACTTCCATCAACCAACCAGCTTTTTATAAACCACCTCTGGGTGGCTTATTTATTTTTAGAAAGCTAGAAAAAAATGCAGTTCAGAAAGATCGAGGAAGTTGTAAAGCGGTCGAGATGAGTACCCAGTGCCAAGCATCATTTGACCCTCTCATTTCATTGAGAAAGTATTTATGTCCCAAGCACGTTTTCAGTAGTATTTTATTTGTATCTTCTGGACCTTATTAGCACTAAAGCGGTGCTTAATGTGCATGTGAACAATGCAGAATTAAATCAGTATAATTAACTCAACAAGTAATTATTCGATTGGCGGAGAATGTGGAAACATTATCTGAAATTATAGATAAATACCGCACTCATTATTGTGTTTGCACCGGGGGAATGTCAAAGAAGATGATTTGCGTACGCCTGTATGCCGCCGCTGCTTCTGGTACGGGGCCAGTTGATATTATTAAGAGAATGGCCGGAAGTGCTCCGATGGAGGAATATCTCCTGCCAGAAGATTATGAGAATTGGAAACGGTTGATTTCCGAATCTTAGGTTCTTTTTACTTGTTTTTATAGGCCGCCCATAAGCGGTTTTTTATTTTCTTGTGAAGCGGAAAAGTGGCAGACTGCAACCTAAAGCAGCGCCTAACGGGCATATAAACAATGCAGAAATTAAACTGCTACAATTAACCCATCCGTTCAAGAGATGGGAAATTATGACTTCAGAAACATCTGCAAATCGTGCTGTTGTTACTGTTTTGGGCAGCGATGCCCCAGGAATTGTTGCAGCAATTTCTACCACTTTGGCCGAGTCAAATGCCAACATCTTAGATATCGCCCAGACTATTTTGTCTGGTATTTTTACCATGACCATGCTGATTGAACTTCAGGATGCTGAGTCTTTCTTGAGTCTTAAAGAACGCCTTGATGCCGTCTCAGAAAAGCTTGGTGTACAGGTAAACATGCAGCGTGAAGAGGTTTTCACGTTTATGTATCGTCCTTAAAGAGGTAGTGTTTTGTCAGAGCTTTCAACAGAAGAACTCATTGCTCAAAAGCAGTCTTGGCTCAATCAAGTTGCATCAAATCTGAAAGTAGAAATTGTCTTTTCCGATATGGATGAGACATTTCTCCATACCGATAAATCTCTTGATGAGAATAACATGGCAATGCTGGACCGTTTGGCTGAGCTAGGTATACCTTTTGTGCCTTGTTCTGGTCGAGCTTTTAACGTGCTGCCAAAAGAAGTTGTGAACCATCCTGCATCTAAGTATGTGGTATCCTGCGATGGTGCCATTATTAGAGACCTTTCTAGTCAGACGATACTTCACGAGTCTACCGTTACCAAGGAGCAGGCACTTGAGTTGTATCAAAAGCTTAAGGATTATCCCGTAACTTTTGATATTTTTGCAGATGGTGGCGTTTACCAGGAACGCTCAAGACATAATTTGATTACTCAGCTTGGTATTCCCGCAGATCATGCGGCGTTTATGCAGCGTTCGCGTACACCCTTTGACCAGAGCGTCGAGGAGTTTATTGATAGTGTAACTACTATTGAGCGACTTGGTTCCTACTGGTCAGTTGCAGAAGGCGAGAAGTACCAGGCACTTGTAGCGGATGCTGTTGCCTCGGTAAAAGGATTGAGTGGCACGGCTTCCATGAGTATGGGAATGGAGATCTTGGCCGACGGCACCTCAAAGGGTGCTGCACTTCAGTGGCTGTGTAATTACCTTGGTATCCCCACAGAGAATGCTGCAGCCTTTGGTGATTCGCTCAATGATGTTGCAATGCTTTCTGCAGCTGGAATGGGTACTGCAGTTGCTAACGCTCGTCGTGAGGATTTTGAGGCTGCAACCTATATCACCTTGACTAACGACGAGGCGGGTTTCTCGCGATTCCTTACGTGGGCACTTGGAGAGTAGTGCTTTAGAGGCTTCTCGCAACATAATGTTAAAGAAAAAGCCGCCAGATACAATGAACTGC
>CAUTOT010000017.1:0-15955 GCA_963539765.1 uncultured Atopobium sp.
TGTCCTGCAGAACACCAAAACGCGTTCTGGCGCAGGATCAAACGAGTCAATAAGTGCTTTCAGGAGCTGTGGTTTTTGTCCCTGGGTGACTGAACACAAATGTTGCTCGATTGTTGCTGCAGTCTGTCCGGTTCTTGCAATTTCGATGCGCTCTGGATCTTTAAGCAGCGCATCTATGGTTGAGGTGATTGATGCAGGGAGTGTTGCCGAGAAAAGCAGTGTTTGATGCGCCTTGGGCAGTTGCTCCATAATGCGGCGAACGCTTGGCCAAAATCCCATGTCAAGCATACGGTCTGCCTCGTCAAGCACTAGCACCTGGATGTTCTCTAGGCTCGTATGCTTCTTGTCGAGAAGATCTATCAGGCGGCCAGGTGTTGCAACCAGCACATCGCAACCTTTTTGCAGTGCAGTTATCTGGTGCTTGTAGCGAGCGCCACCAGTGACAATGACGGCTTGCTGACCAGTGGATGCGCAAACGTTTTTAGCAACGTCGTCAATTTGAGCAGCTAGCTCTCGCGTTGGCGTGATGATGAGCGCGCGGGGATATGCGTTGCGTTTGGTGTCTCCTCGCTTTGCGTTGCGCTCGGCAGCAGCGTTGGGTTTGGCGCTCGCGTTGGGTTTGGCGCTCGCGTTGGGCTCCTTGGCGTCGGGCTTCTCGGCCTCACCGGGTTTCTCGACAGCAATGCGCTGCAGCGTAGGCAACATAAACGCTGCAGTTTTACCCGTTCCCGTTTGCGCTGACGCAACAACGTCCTTGCCCGCCAGGACAGCGGGAATTGCCGCGGCCTGCACGGGAGTAGGTGCGTTGAACCCAAGCGTTGCTACGCCTGCCAGAATTTGCTCGTTTAGCCCGAGCTCGGCAAAAGTTATTTCCATACAAACAAGTATACTTATGTGCAACGATTAGCCAAAGGAAGTTACCATGCCTATTAATATTCCAGATGGTTTACCAGCTAAGAAGACGCTGCAAGAAGAGCGTATTTTTGCGCTTGAGGAAGAAGTTGCAGAACACCAGGAAATTCGCCCGCTGCGCCTTGCAATTTTGAATTTAATGCCTAAGAAAATTCAGACAGAAACTCAGATTCTCCGTTTGATTTCAAAGTCTCCTATTCAGGTTACGTGTGATTTTATGCGCATTTCTTCGCATGAATCTAAAAATACTGCCGCTGACCACCTGGTAACGTTTTATTCAACTTTTGATGACTTCAAAGATAAAAACTACGACGGTCTTATTGTTACCGGCGCTCCTATTGAGGACCTTAAATACGAAGACGTTGACTACTGGGATGAATTTTGTCGCATTGTTGACTGGTCTCAGGAACACGTTTTTTCTACTATGTACCTGTGCTGGGGCGCGTTAGCTGGTCTGTACTATTTGCATGACATTCCAAAAAAGATGCTGGGCTCCAAGCTTTTTGGTATTTTCCCACAGCGTTTATGCGATGAGTATTGCTTCCTCACCAATGGATTTGACGAGGTACATTACATGCCGCACTCTCGTCACGCTGCTATAGAGACCTCATCTTTGGCAAATCATCCTGAGCTTGCGGTGCTTTCTGAGGGATTTACCAGCGGTCCTGCACTTCTCGCCACCAGAGACTTCCACGAGATTTTTGTAACCGGTCATTTTGAATATGATCGAGATACGCTTGCAGAAGAGTATTGGCGCGACTTCCATAAGGGTCTGCCTATTCGTTTGCCAGAAAATTACTTCCCTGATAATGATCCAGAAAAGCAGCCACTGTTTACTTGGCGCGCACATGCTAACTTGTTGTATCGCAACTGGATTAACTGGGTGTATCAGATGACGCCATACAACACAGACGAGATACCTGCGGCTATTGCAGATCTTCGTCAACGTGTTTCTGAGGCTGATCCTGACGCAAGGATGACCGGTAGGTTCTAAGCAGGTATTTGCACGGTGACCGAATTGCCAGCGCTTGTAACTGGTTGGACGCCATCAATACCATAAAATAATTTATTGATACACGCGTATGAAGCTACGTGTATAAACACGTATAGAGAGGATACGTTGATGAAGGTTGTAATTGCTTCAGATATTCACGGCGCTGCCGACTATTGCGAGAAGCTTATGCAGGTCATTGAGGAGGAGCAGCCAAAGTATGTTTTGCTTCTTGGAGATCTGCTCTATCACGGCCCTCGCAACGATCTTCCTGCAGACTATGCTCCAAAGCGCGTCATTGAGATGCTGAACAGCATTTCCGATAAGGTTATTGCGGTCCGCGGAAATTGCGAGGCAGAGGTAGACCAGATGGTTCTGGACTTCCCTTGCATGGCTGATTACAACATCTTGTTTGATAAGGATCCAAAGACGGGTAAGCAGTTCACCATCTTCTTTACTCACGGCCACGTCTTTGGCCCTGGTATTCACAACAGCGTTGACAAGTGGCCTCAGACGCCAAGTATGGACGCGTTTGTGTACGGCCACACGCACAGAAAAGTGAACATGCAAAGCGCTGACCACCCAGAGGTCACCGTGTTTAATCCAGGTTCTGTGGGCATTCCAAAGGACGGCACTCATAGCTGCGGAATCTACGAGGACGGCGAGTTCAGGCACGTCATCCTTGGCGAGTAAGTCTGTGTTGTTCACACGCAAAAAATGGCGAGAAGATCAATTGGTCTTCTCGCCATATTTGTACCGCTGTGTTAGAGGTCTAGTGCATAGAAATGGTCATGAATTCATAGCCATGTGCATGTCGCGAGATGGAATATTCAAACGCGCGGCCATCGTCGATATAACCGATTTGCTCAACCTCAAGAAGGGGATCGCCTGTGCTAATTTCTAGTCGCGAAGCCTCTACCTCTGTGGGCATAACAGCCCTGATAACACGATGCGCATTGGCAATTTTGAGTCCAATTTCGCTCTCAATATAGTTGTAAATCGAGTGCTCCAGATGAGCCATTTTAAGATTAGGGACCAGGCTAATGGGCATGTAGGTATACTCGATGACCTGCGAAACCCCTTCAACAAGCCTGACGCGCACAATTCTGTACACAAAATCTTCGGTAGTAATATCAAGAGCTTTTGCAATGTATTCAGAGGGTCGCTCAACTTCAAAGGTGTAGACCTTTGATTTGACGCGCTCACCTCGGGCGGCGTGTTCAGCCATGAAGCCTTCCATTTGACCGGAGACCTCTTTACTTGGCTTAATCTGCGTTCCTTCTTCCAGCTTTTTGACAAAAGTGCCAGAGCCTTTGCGCCTGAAAATAAGCCCTTGCTGTTCAAGAACTTCTAATGCCTTATTAATGGTAATTTTGCTCACTTCATATTGCTCACAAAGCTGAGCAACGGAAGGCAGACGAGAATAAGCAGGATACGTGCCTATAGCAATATCAGTTTTAAGATCCTGAACAATCAGTTCGTACTTATTCATGACACCTCCTCAGGTAGCAAAATTTTACTTTGCATTCTATCTGATTTGCATTAGTATACTACATAGAAAATCTAACATATCTGTTTTATAAACTTGACATGTTAGGTTTAATACGTTTGAGAAAGGATAGGCATGTCGTATCAGTTGCCTGAGAATTTCTTCTTTGGTGGGTCAATGTCTGGTCCACAGACTGAGGGTAAATGGCAAGACGGCGGAAAGCTGCCAAACCTTTGGGATACCTGGTCCAACCTGGACATCCACGCATTCCACAATCGCGTTGGCTCCTATGCCGGAAATGACTTTACAGAAAGAATGGAAGAAGATCTTCAGCTTCTCAAGTCTCTTGGCTTGGATTCCATCCGCACTTCTATTCAGTGGAGTCGTTTGCTGGACATTAACGGCAACCTTAATCCAGAGGGCGAGAAGTACTACCACCACCTTTTTGCTGTTGCTAAGAAGGTTGGTATTGAGATTTTTGTAAACCTTTACCATTTTGACATGCCTGAATACCTCTTCAACCGCGGTGGCTGGGAGTCCCGTGAGGTTGTTGAGGCATATGCGCATTACGCACGTATTGCTTTTGAAACGTTTGGAAAAGAAATCCGCTATTGGTTCACTTTTAACGAGCCAATTGTTGAGCCAGAGGTTCGCTACACATTGGGCGATTGGTACCCCTTTGTAAAGAATTACTCTCGCGCCCGTGCTGTTCAGTACAATATTTCACTTGCTCACGCGCTTGGTGTTCGCGAGTACCGCCGTGCAAAAGCAGCAGGTTTTATGCTTGAGGACTCTCGCATTGGCCTCATTAACTGCTTTGCACCACCATATACCAAAGAGAATCCATCTGAGGCAGACCTTGAGGCGCTGCGTATGACCGACGGCGTTAACATTCGCTGGTGGCTTGACCTGGTAACTAAGGGAGAGCTTCCACAGGACGTCATTGATACGCTGCAGGACCGTGGTGTTGACCTGCCTATTCGCCCTGAGGACAAGCTCATTCTTGCCGATGGCGTAGTGGATTGGCTGGGTTGCAATTATTACCATCCAGAGCGCATTCAAGCTCCTGCAAAAGATACTGATGAGAATGGTATTCCAAACTTTGCTGACCCGTATGTTTGGCCAGAAGCGGAGATGAATGTATCCCGTGGTTGGGAGATTTACCCACAGGGACTCTACGACTTTGCCATGAAGGTTCGCGATGAGTATCCAGAGCTTGAGTGGTTTGTTTCCGAGAATGGTATGGGTGTTGAGCGAGAAGATCTTAAAAAAGATGAAAACGGTGTAATTCAAGACGACTACCGTGCTGATTTTGTCCGTCGCCATCTTGAGTGGATTGCCCGTGCAATTCAGGACGGCGCTAAATGCCGTGGTTACCACTACTGGGCCATTATTGACAACTGGTCTTGGGCAAATGCTTTCAAGAATCGTTATGGCTTTGTTGAGGTTGACCTGGAAGATAACTACAACCGTCGTCTTAAGAAATCAGCTAAGTGGCTTAAGCAAGTTGCCACTACACATATAGTTGACTAGAAACTCGTGAAAGGAGTTTGCTCATGGCAAAAGATAATGGCCAAGCATCGTTTCTAGATAAATTTGCAGAAGTTTCTGCAAAAGTAGGTAATCAAGTTCACTTGAGGAGCCTGCGCGATGCATTTGCAACTGTCAGTCCAATTTACATTTTGGCTGGTATTGCAGTACTGATCAACAACGTTCTGTTCCCACTCATCTTTGCAAATGATCCAGTTACCTTGGCTAATTTCAAGGTTTGGGGTGCAGCAGTTGCTCAGGGCACTCTGAGTTTCTCGGCAGTTATTCTTGCAGGCATTATTGGTTATTGCCTCGCTCGTAACAAGCGTTTTGAAAACGCAATCTCTTGCGTTGTTATTGGTATTGCTGCACTTATCATCATGATGCCTCAGAGCATTGTTGCTACCGCAGGTGCTGTTCTTCATGCAGCAAACGCCGCTGATGCAGCCGCTGCAGCAGTTGCACTTCCTGTAGCTGATGTTGCTAAGCTTCTGCCAACCGGCTATGCAGTTACCGGCGTTGATGTAACAGGCGCTTTCTCTACTTCCTTCACCGGTACTAACGGCCTCTTTGGTGCAATCATCATTGGTCTGCTTTCTACTACCATCTTTATCAAGCTTTCCAGCATTAAGCAGCTGAAGGTCAACCTTGGTGAGGGCGTTCCACCAGCGGTTGCAGATTCTTTTAACACCATGATTCCTATGATGTTGACCTTGACTGTTTTTGGTATTGCTTCTGCTCTTCTTGCAGTTTGTGCTGGTACTGACCTCATGACCATCATTGCAACAAGCATTTCCGCCCCACTGAAGGGCCTTATGAATGCTGGTCCATTTGCAGTCATCATCATCTACACCTTTGCTAACCTGCTCTTCTGCCTTGGTATTCACCAGTCCACCATCTCTGGTGTTCTGATTGAGCCAATTCTGACCATGCTCATTGTTGACAACATGGCAACCTTTGCAGCTGGTCAGCCAATTCCTCAGGACCACTACATGAACATGCAGATTATCAATACCTTTGCGCTGATTGGTGGTTCTGGTTGTACTCTGATGCTGCTTCTTGACACCTTTGTCTTCTCCAAGAACAAGGCTTCCAAAGACGTTGCAGCACTTTCTCTTCTTCCAGGTATCTTCAACATCAACGAGCCAGTTATTTACGGTTACCCAATCGTCTTTAACCTTCCTCTGATGATTCCATTTGTTCTTGTACCAGATTTGTTCATCGGTTTGACGTACCTGCTTACCAACCTTGGTTGGATTAGCCCTTGCGTTGCAATGGTTCCTTGGACCACTCCAGTCTTCCTGAGTGGTTGGCTGGCAACCGGCGGCGACTTCCGTGCTGTTATCTGGCAGGTTGTTCAGGTTCTTCTTGCAATGGCAATTTACCTGCCATTTATGAAGATTTCCGAGCGTGCACAGGCTAAGCAGGCTGAGGCTCTTGCAGAGAGCGCTCAGGATGCAGAGTAGTTTGTAAGCTTATAATCTGAGTATCACTTGAAGCCAGCCATCGTATAAGGTGGCTGGCTCATCAGAAGGAGATCACATGAAAATCTTACTTGCTTGCAACGCCGGAATGTCCACTAGCCTGCTTGTTCAAAAGCTTCAGAAAGAGGCTGCTTCTAGTTGTTTGGATGCAGAGATTTTTGCTAATCCTCTTAATAAGGCACTTGAGGTCATCGATGGCGCATACGTCTTTTTGCTTGGACCTCAGATTGCTTATGCAAAGGCAGACGTTGAGGCTGCAGCAGGATCTACTCCTGTAGCTGTTATTCCTATGGTTGATTACGGTAGGATGAACGCTGCAAAGATTCTTGACGATGCACTTGAGCTTATTAAATAAGCGGTAATAGATTTTCTGAGCTCCCAGGTGCTCAAGAAAAGAGTATGGGGTAAAAATGGATTTAGATGACGGCATGACTGCTACACAAGAAGCAGCCTTTGAGATTATTGCTACCGTTGGAACCGCAAAGTCAATGTATATTGGTGCAATCCAAAAGGCAAAAACGGGCGATATTGAAGGTGCGCGTGCAGATATTATCGCTGGTACAGAAATCTTCAATGAGGGTCATAGCACGCACTTGAACATGCTCCAGCAGTCTGCAATTGACAACAGTAACGTTGAGTTCTCGCTCATTTTGCTCCACGCTGAAGATCAGCTTATGCAGGCTGAATCTTTCCGCATTATTGCTGAGGACTTTATTGACGTGTACGAGAAGCTCCTTAACAAGTAACTGGCGAGAAAAACATGTGTACAGAGGCGCTTCTTGGTGTTTAGAGCACTTTGTGCATAGAGCAACGCTCATTTCACGCAAAAAAAGGCGAGAAGACCGATTGGTCTTCTCGCCATATTTTGTGTCTTGCGATGTTCTAGCAAGCGTTACTTCCTAGAAAGCGTGTCAGTGTTCCAAGTGCTGCTCTGAGAGCTGATAGTAACGGTTTTGCCACCGTTGGTGGAGGAGAGGGTAAACGGCTCGCTCTTGCCGCTGACCTGGCCGTTGAAGCTAAGCTCAAGCTTGTTCTCGTCACCAGTCCAGGTGCCACGAACCTCAGGCTGGCCGCCGATGCGCCAAAGAACTGTGCCATCTTTCTGGATGACAACTTCCATTGGCTTGCCGTCAGTGCCGGTGCCGCTGTAGGTACCAACCCATTTTTGGGCCTTCTTGCGGTCTTCCTCGGATTTCTTATCTTTGTCCTTCTGCTCTTGCTCTTTTTTGTTCTTCTCGGTAACGCCAGACTTGAGGCTTTCACCCTTCTTTATCTGGTCAGAAACGCGAGAATGATATGAATCATACGTTGAATTAGCGCCAGTATCATTGCCCCAGATTTCCTTCTCGTGTTCTATGTCGCCGAGAAGAGCCTGCAGCTCAACAAGCCTATTTGAAACGGACTTGAGATCAAGCGTGGTTGCAGAGTCGGTATCGTTAAAGCTGTTTGCAGCAAGCCTGCGCTTGTAATCGGCCTCAAACCAGTCGCGGATGCGCTTCTGCCCATCCGAAATTGAGCTGTTTAGGATGTTAACGCCCGAGTCATCGGTGCCGTTAGGAAGACGGAACTGTCCGTTTTTCTGGTCACCGGTGATTTGCTCTTCAATTTGATCGAGCTTCTCGTACTGGTTGAGAAGTTCAACGCGGCTGCTATCGCTGCTTGGATTGACGCCAACGCTTTCAATCTGCTCTTGATAGCTGGCAATACGCTGTTGAACGGCACTGCGCTTGGCCGCGTCGTTTTGATGGGATTGGAAAACCCAGGCAACGGCTAATGCGCCTACAACCAGGACAGCGGCAAGCAGGCCAAATGCAACTTTGCGGAGCGCATCTGAACCGTCCTTGGATTGCTTGCGCTCGACGGAGCTGGGTCCGCTTGAAACAACAGTGAACTGCGAAGGATCAAAGTGCGAAATTGCAGTTGAATCGAGGTCATCGGTGGTAAAGACGTTGATACGGTCAGGGTCGTTGATGAAGGTTGTGGGCTCCTCGGCGTCTGCGATGTTGGAGTCGGCGATGACGGTAGGGTCAGCGTCTGCGACGGCGTCCGGGTCAACGACAGCGGTTGGATCGAGTTCAGCGGCAGCGGCAGCGTCGGCGACAACGGTAGGCGCCTCATCTGGGGAGATGTAGGAGTCGTCAGCGGTAGCCTCTAGGAGCGAGGTTTCTGCAGCGGTTGCGTCTGCGTCACCTGCTGGGTACTCTGCAAGGACGGTTGCGTCCGGGTCGGCTGCGTCTGGATCGGCTACGTCTGGATCAGCTATGTCTGAATCAGTTGCGGTATCAACTTGATCGACAGCCTCTGCTGGTGCGATAACCTCAGTAGCTGCGATGGAGTTGTCGGGTGCGGTTTCTGGTGCGGGTTCTGTAGACTCAGCGAGCGCATCGGTTTTCTCGACGTCAGCGACGTCCGTAGCGTCCGCGACGTCCGAAAGCTTCTGTCCGCAGTTGGAACAGAACTTTGCGTGCTTGCCAATTTCAGCTCCGCAGTTGGGGCAATTCATAGAGTCGCTCCTTAAATCGCCAGTTAGACTCAGTGGCTTTTAATTACACTGGGTTACTATTGTAGCGTTAACAGGAGAAACGCCAAAATGTTTTTAGTTTTGAGGGCGGCTGCACGCGCTGAGAGCCGCGGGATGTGGCCCAGCGTTGCGTGTTGCGAGCGCAGCTTAGAGCAGAGAAACGCCAGCTTCAGCGCAACAATCCTCGGTCTGCTTGTCCCAAATAGATGCCTGCACCTCTCCGACGTGCGCTTTTTCTAGCAGCAGCATGCAGAGACGGCTCTGACCGATGCCGCCGCCGATGGTAAAGGGCAGCTCACCATCAACGAGCATCTTGTGGAACGGCAGCTCAAGGCGGTCTTCGCATCCAGCGATTGCCAGCTGCGACTTAAGAGCCTCGGCGTCAACACGAATACCCATACTGCTGATCTCAATCGCAGAGTCCAGGGTCTCATCCCAGAACAGCAGGTCACCGTTGAGCGACCAGTCGTCGTAGTCGGGTGACCTAAAGTCGTGAGGCTGGCCGGAGTTCAAGGCATCGCCAATGCCCACGATAAACGTGGTTGGATGCTCGCGAACAAACAGATTTTCTCGCTGTTTTGGCGTCTGAGTAGGGTAGAGGTCCTCCAGCTCCTGAGAGGTTACAAAGGTAACTTCGCGGCTGAGCTGCGTGTTGAGCTGGGGATAGTGCCACTTGAGCTCGTCGAGCGTGCCGCAGATTGCCTCGACAATGCGGCAGACAGCGTCCTCCAGCGTGTCGGTATTGCGCTCGTCCTGCGTGATGATGCGCTCCCAGTCCCACTGGTCTACGTAAATGGAGTGCAGGTTATCGGGCTGTTCGTCGCGGCGGATAGCGTTCATGTCGCAGACCAGGCCGCGGCCGACGGCAAAGTTGTAGCGCCAGAGTGCATAGCGCTTCCACTTTGCGAGCGACTGAACTACCTCGGCGTTTTTGCCAACGTTTGGCAGGTCAAAGGCAACAGGATGCTCGACGCCATTGAGGTTATCGTTCATGCCGGTAAGCGGATCAACAATCAGCGGAGCGGTGACGCGCGACAGCTTCAGAGCGGCGCACAGCTTGGTCAAAAACACGTTCTTGACCTGCTCAATGGCTTTCTGCGTATCGTAAAGCGAAAGGCTGGAACGGTAGCCCTCGGGAATCTTGGTCATGGGGTCTCCTTGCAAGAGAGCGCTAAAAATTTGATTGCGCTGATTTTGCCTTCTTTCCACAACCCTTTGGCGAGAAACCCGTGTGATTTAACCGTTTTGTCAAAAAGAGATCAAATTGCATTTGGCGACATATCAGTGTTTTAAGAGACATTTTATGTTTATAAATTTGTTCATCTAAATACACAGCAGCTAGACATACTTATTTTTAATCTAAACAAATATGTGGATTAAGTGAATACATATATACTCCATATTAAATACGTGATTATCAGCAAAAATAGCCTTGAGATATGTAATGAACTTGCAAATTGATATTTATTTGTAATCGTTTGCTAGATGAGCAAGCTATGAAAAGCAGGTAAGAGTAATAAATTTGCTCTCAATGAAAGAAATGGGTATGTCAAAGTTTTTTCACGAAGAAACAAAAAGGCGCATTCTTGTTTGTGTAACAGCAGCAACTATTGCGACGTCATCACTTGTTGCTGGAGTAACCCCTGTATTTGCTGAAACTTCATCAAATACAGATGCTACTGCCTTAACATCAGTAGCATCAATTCCAACTGAAACTTCTTTTACCTTTACACAGGGCAATATTCCTCCAGTACGACAGGATGTTCCTGATGACGAAATGGCAGTTCAGTTTATATCTGACGTATCTCTTCAAGGCTACAAGTTTACTGGAGATTTTGAAGGACATCTATACGCACCTTCTGGCCTAACTGATCCAGACGGTCATACAATTCTTAAATGGGTAGCAGAAGACGGTACTGTGATGCAACCTGGCGAGCTGGCGGAACTCCAGTATATTAACGGACTGACCTTCCATGCTGTATGGCAAACCGAGAACCCAGCTACTCCAGCTAACCCATCTACTCCAGCTAACCCATCTACTCCAGCTAACCCATCAACCCCTGCAGACCCATCAACCCCTGCAGATTCCGAGACTCAGAGTCAGAATGCACATGAGCAATCAAATAGCGCTGCTCAGGAACAGACTCCTTCTGGACGTCGCTCAAAAAAAATCCGTACTTCCAGAAACTGGCGACGCTGCGTCTGCTACTGGTCTTCTAGCAAGCGCGGGATCTATTCTTGCTACTGCAGGTTTCTTGCGTAGACGCAAGCACTAACAGAATTTATTTCATATAGCGCAAATGACCCTTCTGATACATGTCAGAGGGGTCATTTTTTCAACATAACAGTCTTCAAAAAAGTTCTCAGAAATTTTATAAAAGTAAGTATAGGGTAACTTGCTTTGGGAATATAACAGTTAACTAGTAATCATTACTAGTTAACTAAAGGATATATCTAATAGAAAGGTGTTAACCATGCTAAACGATAAGCTCAACGTTCTTCTCGCTAACTACGCTGTTGAGGCTCACAAGATTCACAACTTCCATTGGTACGTCAGCGGCCCTTCATTCTATAACGTCCACACTGACCTCGACGAGGTTTACGGTGCAATGTATAACCAGCTTGACGAGGTTGCTGAGCTCATTCTGATGAATGACGGCTCTCCACTTGGTTCTATGGATTCCTTCCTCAAGAACGCAACTCTTTCCGAGGCTGCAGAGGGATTCAAGAATCCACAGGAGATTTACCAGGCAATTCTTGCTGACTACGAGGCAATTCGCACCTTCGCAGCAGAGATCAAGAAGGACGCAGATGCTGAGGACAACTTCCTTGTTTCTGCAGCAATGGACGAGCACATCGCTCTTCTCTCCAAGACCATTTGGATGATTAAGCAGTCCAACAAGTAAGTTTGGCAGTCGGCCAGTTAACTCTTGGGTGGTCGATAAGCGCGGCCCTTGGAAATAGCCAGATTCTTGGCAAGCGACCAGCTTTTTGGCAAACGACCAGATAAACGTTGTGTTTCGTTCTTTCCCTATGTTCTGAAATGCCGTCGGGTTTCCGGCGGCATTTTTTGTGGGCGCGCTCGATCCAAGACTGATGCAATTATGCGTGTTGCGCTGGTGAATGTAGATTTTTCGACCTCGATTAATCCAAAAGTGAACTAATTATGTGTCGAGAAACCCGATTTTGATCCAAACCCCACCTAATTACGTGCCATTCAGCACATAATTACGCCACTTTTGGATTGACTGGACACATAATTACTCGGGTTTTGGATCAATCGACCCCGGAAAATCTACAAGACGTCACACGACCAGGATAACTGTCCACTGTGGTGGACACATGACTGAATTCCAATGTCTACTATCTGCACTGTAGTAAGTGTTCTTGTTCAAAAAGGCGTTTAACAGGCAAAAGACACATCAAACATAGGAGGAATTATGTCTTTAACACGTCGCGAGTTCATTTATGCAGGTGCTTCTAGTTTGTTCGCCCTTGGATTGGCGGGTTGTGGTAACAGCAACACCACGTCTACGTCTACCTCTGATGCGCAGAAGGACGAGCCAAAGAAGTCAGAGGAGAAGCAGCCAGAAAAGTATGAGGTAACCATTGGCACGCTCACACAGATTACTGATTACAGCGGCAATCCAGCAGCAAAAATCACGTTTAACTTCACAAACAACTCTGATGAGACTGCTGCATTTATAGGCTCGGTGCGTGTCGAAGCATACCAGGATGGACAGCAGCTTGAGATTGCGGTTTCCAGTGATGTTGATTGGGAAAGCACTTCGAAAAAGATTAAGACTGGCACCAGCCTTGATGTCGAGCAGGCGTACTCGCTCATTAGCTCGTCCGATGTTGAGGTAGAGGTGTATCCGCTTATTGGTAAGGACAAGATTGCTGCTCAGACGTTTAGCCTGCAGTAAGTAATCCTCCAAGTTCTGTCCAGTTTAATGGACACATACTACCCACTTGGTAAGGAATACTTCCTATCAAGTGGGTTTTTGTATGGAAGGTTCAAATAACGATGTATACCCAAGTGCTCATTTATGGTCGCAGTTTTAGCATGAAAGAGTATCTATTTCTTGATGTAGCTACAAGAAAGCTTGTAGTCCATGAAGTCTACTCATCGAAATTTAGAGAAGGTATGGGACCGTTTATACTTCTGAAATATTCGTTTTCTAAAGATGAACAAAATGTCTTTAAGGTCATTGAGAATTCGTATTTAGAAACGCAAAAAATTGAATCTAGAAAGCTAAAGATTGCAGCGTCTGAGTGTCAGAAAATTATCAACAAGATTAACGAACTAACAGGTCCAATCATTGATGGAATGTTAGAAGAGGAACAGGAGAGAATATCTGCTGTTAATCATAGACAGGGCCTAGAAGTGGATGAGGGACTAACTTACAAAGTAGTTTTACGAGGTAACTCGATGATTCCCTTAGTTTTTGAAGAAATAAGGTTTGGGTCAAAATTGTGTGAGCTAATTATGCTGATTGTCTTGGCATCAAGAAATATGCCAACGTTGTAGCTCCATAAAAAAGAGGGCCGCCATCAGGCGGCCCTCTTCTCGTTTGCGCTGGCGAGAAGAAGGTTGCACTTGAACGATCTTCTCGCTAAACGCTTGTTTTTCTCGCTAGATGATGAACTTAGTAGGTAGGGTTCTCTACCTCAACCTTGTCGACCTCCTGGAAAGGAGCAAGGGTTGAGACCATAACGATGGGCTCGTCATAAGGGTTGTTGACGTAGTGGACCTCGCCGGGCTCAATGTGGATGAAGTCGCCAGCCGAGAGGGTGTGGACCTCGCCGTCAACCACAATGTCAATCTTACCCTGGAGGATGTGGAAGTTCTCCTCCATGATGTTGTGGTAGTGGGCCTGGAAATCCTGGCCTGGCTGGAACTGGACCATGGCATAGTTCATGCGAGGGCCCTTCATCAGGTACTTAGGGCCGTGATCTCCGCACCTATACTCAAAATCGTTCTCGTTGACAATAAACATCTTGCTTCCTTTCAGGCGCAACTTTTGATGCGACCAAACGTTCTTCTTGCGTGCCGCGCGGCGGTGACGTGTGCCTCGCGGCGATAACGTGCGACGCCCCTAGTGCTTACAGACCAGGCGCTCTCCACATGCTCTTGACCTTGCCCTCTTCTGCAAGCTCAAGCTGACTCTTGTAAACATCCTTCCACTGGACATAGAGCTGATCGTAAACAGCTTTGTTGTCTGGGTTGGGGGAGAATGTCTTATCCCATTTAACAACGCGCTTTGCGCCCTCAGCAATGCTTGGATAGATGCCTACACCGTAGCCTGCAAGGACAGCGGCGCCCAGAGCAGTTGCCTCTTTGACCTCTGGGATGCGAACGTTCTTGCCAGTAACGTCGGCAACAATCTGTGCCCACAGAGAACACTTGGAAGCGCCACCTGCAAAGATGAGCTCGCTTGGCTCATTGCCCGTAGCTTCTTTGACCAGTTCAATATGGCCGCGGACGAGAAGGGCGGTGTTCTCCAAAATTGCGCGATAGAAGGTGTACTTATTGAAACGCTCTGGATCAAGCTCAAAGTTGGTGAACGTTGGGCTTGCGTGGATCCAGTGGATGTAGTTCATAACGTCACTGAAGCAGCAAAGCATACCGTGGCTACCAGCAGGAATCTCTGCAGCGTGCTCGTTCATAATCTCATACACGTCATCAATGCCGCGCTCTTTTGCTTCGGCCTTTTCTGCCTGGCAGAAGCCGTCGCGATACCAACGCATAACCAGACCAGGCTTGAAAGCCAGTGCCTCGTACTGCCAAATCTGTGGAATAGCGTGGCAGTTTACGCGGACGCGATAGTCTGGATCTGGAGTGCTCTTATCGGTGTTGAACTCGTACTGCCAGAAGCTGCCGCCAAAAACGCCAGCCTGGCCAGGCTCGCAAGCGCCAACGCCAATCATGCCCAGCTGGCAATCACCGCCGCCGACAACAACAGGTGTACCTTCGGCAAGGCCCGTCTCTACTGCGGCGTCTGCAGTTACAGTGCCAAGAACTTCTCCGCACTCGATAACCTGGCCAAAGAGATCATCACGAAGACCGCACTCCTTTGCAATCTCCGGATCCCAGGCGCGTTCTTCCAAGCTCACGATGCCGGTGGTACTGCCGTTTGATGGCTCAACCGCAAGAACACCAGTGAGCTTGTAAGCAAGCCAGTCGTTGAACATTCCAATCTTGGCTGCCTTGTTGTAGATCTCTGGCATCTTGTTCTTAACCCAAAGAAGACGAGGTAGAGCGCCTAGTGCATAGGTTTGACCACTCTTCTGGTAAATCTTCTTCTCAAGCTCTGGATCCATATCAATGAGCTGTTTAACCTCATCGACACTTCGGGCGTCAACGTTAGCGCATGCCCAAATCTCGTTGCCGTCTTGGTCATACAGAAGGATGCCCTCGCGCATGCAGGTGGTGGAAATACCAGCGATTTCTTTAGGATCAATGGAGGTCTTTGCCAAAACCTCTTTGATGCAGTCCAGAGCAAGCTGCCAGTTAGTAACCCAATCAAAGTCCATGCTGCCTGGCCAACGAGGGTCCTCATGGTGCTCCCACTCGCGCTGAGCAACCCCAACCTGCTCACCGTCAACACTAAAGAGAACGGCGCGAATACTTCCTGTTCCCGCATCTAGTGCAAGAAGATACTTGCTCATTAGATCCTCCTTGTTTACGAAAGAAGCAGCTCAGCAGCGGTGTCTGAATCCGTAATCAGCACGTTCAGATAGCCGCCGTTAAGTACTGCCTTAATTGCCGAAACTTTATCTTTGCCACCAGCAACGCCAACAACGTTCTTGAGCTGGCGAAGCTTGTCTAGATCGGTACTAATGACGCGATCTTCAATTTCTGTTTGAATAAGATTGCCGTCTTTATCCATAAAGTGATTCAGGACGTCGCCAACGGCTCCCTGCATCTTAAGTACGGTCAGCTCGCCCTCGTTCAGGATGCCGTTGCGCAAAACGGTAGCGCCCTCAACTGCGGCGCCGATGCCGACCACGCTCATATCCGCGTA
>CAUTOT010000018.1:0-14500 GCA_963539765.1 uncultured Atopobium sp.
GTGCCCTTGGGAAGTCTACCATCACCAAACGTTGCACTTGCTTTGAGAATTCAAGACTGAAAAGCCCTTATCGGCCAGTTTTTTAGAAACTGATTTTCCAAAGAGTGCCACATCTTCTCCGATTCGTATCCTGTATAGGAGGGTTAAGCAAGTGCTGTATGAATTTCATTATATACAAGATAGCTTTATTTAGAATCAGTTGAAAGGCACACGTAAGATGGAGAAGTTGGAGTTTAAATGCACTTTACTCGAATATTCCTCCCCACAATCTCTTATGCCCCCAAGGTATCGATCGGAATAACATATATCCCATCTGAACGCCGTCTACGCGCCATCGTTCCCTTACCGAGCAGCACAGCCATAAAACTAGGCTTAGGATTTCTTGCTGCAGGATTAGCAGCCACCTTTCTCGCAACTCTTATGAGATTCGCAGCCGCATCTTCCACTTTAGATTCCCCCATCTTGATTTCAATGGCTGCCCATCGACCATCCATCAATTCAATAATGGCGTCAACCTCAAGCCCATCGGCGTCCGCATAATATCGTAAAGATCCCCCATACGACTTAGGCAAAGCGGAAACGTAAACGGACAAATCATGAATGCAGAGTGACTCAATCAATAAACCAAAAAGCTGTCCGTCTTTAAGTAAGCGTGAAGAGTCGACACCTAATAAACTGGCCACGAGAGACGTATCGCAGAAATATCGTTTTGGTTTCGTGCGCAGCCTTGACTTTGACCTGATTGGCGCATCCCAGCCCGAGAGCTCCTCAATAAAATAGTTGCGTCTAAACTCTTCAAGGTATGAGGATATGGTCCCATCCACCGGAGCTATATTGTCAAAGGCAGCAATATCATCTCTCACGGTACCCAGCGTTGCACTCGTTGCTACATTTCGTGCAAGAGATGCAGCTATGCGGCGGGACAGAAGTGGACTTTTCCCCGCGCGAGGCATGCTTACATCAAAAAGCGCATTAAGATATTCATCGGTAACGGCTCTTGGATCCGCCAATTTTTTTGTTTGCAGAGCCGGCCACCCACCGCGGCATACAATATTGGCTAAATCGGCGAGATCAATATGAGATTGCGCCGGCTGGAAGGAATCTTCAAAGAGTCCCAAAAGAGATACTGCTCCCGTAGAATCTCCAGTCTCTGCAAGACTCATAGTATGCATACGCAACCGTGCAATGCGTCCTGCTCCACTATGTCTTTTTTCATCCTCGGGAGGAGTGGAGGAGCCTGTCAAAATAAACTGTCCCGGCTTATTTGCACTATCATCAATCCTATGACGTACAATATTCCATATAGCAGGTATATCTTGCCACTCGTCAATAACATGAGGGGAATCACCAACAAGAGCAAGCTGTGGATCATCCATATAGATCTGTTCTGATTCATCCACACGTGTCACACTCTCGCCAAATGACTGTGCCGTCCAGGATTTCCCCGACCAACGAGGACCACAAAGTTCTATACCACCAAAGGTATCCAGAAGGACCTGCACCTGTGAATCAATAATACGAGGAATGTATGTTTCCGGCTTAAACTTTGAATATCTCATAAGACCCCCTTCCTCGTAAGAACTATTGTAATGCCTGATGATAGCACAAATTCAACTCTTCATTTATGATTTTCGAGGATTTCCATTTATGATTTTCGAGCTAACTCAACTATGTTTTTCGAGCCATTACATTGATGATTTTCGAAGGATTAACCGCAGTGAGGGTTCACTGAACACCATTGCTCTTTCTAAAGTCCACCGGCGAGAAGCCCTTGTTCCTTCGAAATGCTTCCGTGAACGCACCCGGTTTGCGGTAACCGACCGCCTTACCGACGCTTGCAATCGGAAGATCGGTTTCCTTGAGCAGCCGAACAGCCTCTTCCATTCGTTCCCGTATGACATACGCAGAAGGTGAAAGCCCCGTCGCGGTTTTGAACAGCCTTTTCAGCTTGGTTTGCCCGATGTACAGCTCTGAGGCAAGCCGTGCACAGGAGAGGTCTCCACTCAGGTTGTCGGCAATGTAGGCACTGATATGGCAGATAGCGCGTGTATCATCCTGAGACAGAGCCTTATGTTCTTCGCTTCCATCTTCTCGGGTAGCGTATTCCATAACAAGAGCGACAGCCTCTGCAATCACGCCCTCATAGAACAGCACCGCGGCAATTCCCTTGCCCTGATACGCACGTGCCTTGCGGAGCAGATCGACAAGTTCGGGAAGATCATGTTTTCCGTCAACTTTGATAAAGGCTTCCCGGACATCTCTGATATCCCCAAACCTGCTTTGTAGATAATCCCGATAGTAGTCGGGAGAAATAGTGATAGACGAAGCCCTTGCTACGGCCCCTTTTGAGAATCGCATCTCATATTCTTCATTCTCACCCCCAAGATATACCATGATGGCCCCCGGAGCGAGCGGCGCACCCTGACGTTGCACCATACCCTTGACGTCATCGTAGCATCCCAGGCAGATGTGCTCGGTACAGCGGTACCGCATGATCCCGCTTTTTGCAAAGTTCATCCTGAATGCATTCACGGCAAAAAGACTTCCGCGAAAGTACGCCCAGTACTCACCGGATCCCAGCTCATTTTCAAAGGTGTGTAGGACGCCTTCAGGGCCATAACCACGAACTTCCTTCAAAGGCTTGAGATCCCATCCCTGAAACGCCCCACGGTAAAGATCTGTCTCAATACTTTTCATCTTCCTTCCTTTCCGCTCGTCCGGTTCCCAGGCTTCTTCCTTGATCAGGCCTTCTCATTCCGTATAGGGACGCATCTCATCAATGCAGTTGTCAGGAACATGCTGTTTATCCATTATAAAGCAGAGTTTCCTATAGCTAACAATTGATCGGCAAATCGATCGATGTGCATCGATATAAAGAGTCGACAGTAAGGAGGATCATCTATGAAAGCAGAAGTTGAAAGCTCCAAAAATACCAGGTGGGTCATGCGCGACGTCCTTACATTTGTAATATTCAATCTCATCATCATGATACTTATCACGGTGGCAAAAGTAGTCGAAGACATGCTGTTGGCACCACAAAATACGTTCTTCGTCGGATCATGGCTGTTTCCGTTACTGGCAACACCGTTCTATCTCGTCATGGCCGATCGCATCGGCAAACGTGGCGTACTTTCCGGATCGATCCTCATATTTGGTGTCCTCTACACCTTCATGGGCGGACCCTACTGTGCACCGGTCGCTATTGTGGGCGCAGTCATAGGCGAGCTGGTTATGTGGGGTAAAGATTCTTATCACGATATCAAACGCGTCATCGGCGGCTATATCGTCTATTGGGTGACGTTTGGTTTTTATGGAATCATACCGTATGTACTGTTCAGAGAAGCCTACATGAAACAGTTGGAAACCTACTACAATGCCGCCGACGTTACCGCGATGATCGCCCAATATACCGAACTCCCCTGGATCCTTCTGATGATGGCTTTGTTTGCAGCGGGAACGATCGTTGGCGGCCTTATTGGATCAAAATTCTTGAAAAAACACGTCCGTAAAGCGAAAATCGCATGAACGACATGGAAGAGACGGACATCAAGTGCGGTCTTCTCGGCCTTGATCCAAGAACACATCTGTTGTCGTTCTTTCTTATGGGGATCGTATCCATGCTGATAGTGAACCTCCTTGAGACGGTGCTTTTACAGGCATTCGCCACAGCTTATCTCGCCGCAAACGGACGGACGAGAAGTGCGACAAGGACCTGTGTGAGCTTCACAGTCATATGCGGCCTGAGCTTCCTTCCCCTCCCAGGGCTGTACGGAGTTCTTTTTGTAAGCATGCTGCACATGATTCCCCCGTTTACGACCGGCTGCGCGTTCTTCTCGCTTTCTCCTTCGGCGATCATGTGCGCACTCGACCGGTGGCATCTCCCGCAAAAATTCCTCGTTGGGATCTGCATGATATTCAGATTTGCCTCGATCCTTCCGTTTGAGATGCGCTCAATACTTCGCGGAATCCGCATGCGGGGCATCTTCCCCAGCTTACTGGGTATTGTGAGACACCCCGCGCTCGCATACGAATGCTTTTACACGCCGCTTGTCATGCGCTCGCTGAGACTCTCAAACGAACTCGCCGCATCGGCCGAACTGCGAGGGATTGGGATAGGTACAGGACGAACGTCGGTATATCACGTGGGATTCACCTTGCGCGACGCAATGTGCGCTCTTGTTGTAACTGCAGCCGTCGCCGGCATATATGCGTTGGAGGCGGTTTTGTGAGAGGTACGGAAACCGTCGCTTTGAAGAACGTTTCGTTTTACTACCTCGACGAGTCTGAGCTTTCAGATGAAACATCAGCTGATAGTGAGGTATCAGCCGGCAGATACGAATCTACGGAAAGCTGTGTACAGGATATCTGCCTCAACATCCCGGCAGGCTCATGCACCGTACTCTGCGGACGCTCCGGCAGCGGAAAATCAACGGTTCTGCGCCTGATCGACGGCCTCGCAGGAACCTTCTTTCCCGGCGAGAAGAGCGGAGTGGTCCTTGTACACGGAACGGACGTGTTTGATCTGTCCCCGCGCAATCGCACGAAAAGCATAGGCGTAGTCACACAAGATCCGAGAAGTCAATTCTTCATGGGGACGGTAGGCGACGAAATTGCATTTTCCCTGGAAAATCTGGGTACTGATCCCTCAGATACGATCAAGTTCGTCCAAGAGGCGGCAACACTCAGCGGTGTCAGCCGACTTCTTGCCGAGAAGCTCACCGAGCTCTCAAGCGGACAAAAACAGCGCGTCGCTCTTGCGGCTGCAATAGCCAACCGTCCGCAGATCCTGATACTTGACGAACCCACCTCGAATTTGGATGCAGAGGGGTCTCAGTCGCTTATCAAGATCCTCGGAGAGCTTAAAAGAAACGGCGTGGCACTGATCATCTCCGAGCATAGACTCCATCAATTTTTGCCTGTAGCCGATGAGTTTGTATATCTTCAGGAAGGACGCATAGCCGCTCGGTGGGATGTCGAGAAGTTCACGTCTCTTTCCGAACACGAAACGGCAAAGTTTGGGCTTCGACACCCCGACATGAAATCCGACTCTGAAATCAAATCCTATCCCGCAAAGGATGCGGACGGTTGGCACATGACAGATGTGACCTATCTATACCCTTCAACAAAACGCGGAATCAAGGGCATTACCGCTGAATTTCCATTCGGATCCGTAACGGTCATATGTGGTGAAAACGGAACAGGCAAAACTACGCTCGCAAAAGTCCTTGTAGGAGCCGCTCGAGAGCAGAGAGGCATCGTCGCCAGAAACGGGAAACATCTTTCCCGTAAAGAACGCCGCCTCCTCAGCTACTTTGTCATGCAGGACGTTGACTATCAGCTGTATGCCGGCAGCGTAGCGGACGAAGTGGTGCTTGGCCGACAGGTGGATGATGCACTCAAGGCACGCGCCTGGGAGGCACTGGCAGCTTTTGGTCTGACGGATTTGGCCGACCGACATCCGGCCAGTCTTTCCGGCGGGCAGAAGCAGCGCGTCATACTTGCGACGGCATACTGCTCAGATGCCGAGCTTATTGTACTTGACGAGCCCACAAGCGGACTTGACGGACACGGGATGCACGAGGTGGTGCATTGGTGCCGCAAACTCGCATCCGAGAAAAAAGCAGTTGTGGTTATAACGCACGACGAACTGTTGGCGCAACTGGCAGGCGATTACATCGTTGACTTGTCATTGCAGAAAAGAGATTGATGTCTCCATGAGTCACATTACGCCAAAAAACCGGACGGCACGTCCCAGTGCATTTTCAAAGCTTTTCTATTTTATGCGACCCGACAGGAATCGAATGCTCTTCTCACTTCTTCTAGCATGCATAGGCGAGGCGGCAGGCATGGTTCCTTATATTGTCGTTGCCTTACTTGCCGCGGGATTGGCGGAAGGGACGCTCACGCTTGAGTCAGCTGCTCTCCTATCAGCCGCAGCAGCAGCGGCCCAGATTGCAAAGTTCCTGTTCACCTGGCGCTCTTCCATGATCAGCCACGGGATCGCCTTCAAGGCTCTACGCACCATGCGTGAGCAGATGGCAGAGAAGATGGCTCGTGTGCCCATGGGGACCATCGTCGACACGCCGACGGGCACGTTCAAGAACCGGTTCGTAGACAACGTGAACCAACTTGAGGACGCCATTGCGCACTTCATGCCCGAGCTTCCAAGCACGGTATTTGCGCCGCTTTTGGCAATGATCATCGTATTCGCCATCAACTGGCGTATGGGACTTGCCGGGATTGCCACGATCCCCTTATGCCTGCTCTTCTATCTTGGCATGATGCGGGACTATAAGCCCAAAATGGCCCGCTATATTGCGAGCGAACAGCGGATGAACTCAACGCTGGTAGAGTATGTCAACGGTATCCAGGTGATCAAAGCGTTCGGACGCACCGCATCCTCATACGGCTCGTTTTCCGAGGCGGTAGCCGAATATCACGACTCCACGCTTGCATGGTTTCACCAAAGCTGGATATGGATGGCGGCGATACGGGCTATCGTCCCCTGTACGCTGCTCTTCTCGCTACCGCTCGGCGTTTGGCTGCTTTCGGTCGGACGGATCACATTACCTGCCTTCATGGTGTGCATTACCATCCCATTGGGATTCATCGGAGGAATACTCAAGTTCTCCCAGGCGGCAGGCCAAATTTCACGTATGGATACCTGCCTGAACGTAGTCTGGGACTTTTTAGGAGAGCCTGAGCTCTCACGGCCAAGTGAGCGCGTAATGCTTGACGGCAAGTCATTCACTTTTGAGAACGTCTCTTTTTCTTATCATGAGGGTACGGAGGTGTTGCACGATATCAACTTTAAGACGGAGCCGGGGCAGATCACGGCTATCGTAGGACCCAGCGGATCGGGCAAATCAACGGTAGCTAAGCTTATGGCCGGTTTCTGGGATGTACGTTCCGGATGCATTTCATTCGGCGGTACCGATGTGCGAGACATTCCCTTCGAGCAGCTTATGGAGCACGTCTCGTATGTGGCACAGGACACGTTTTTGTTTGATAGGACCATCGCCGACAACATCCGCATGGGCATGCCGGATGCAACCGATGAAGAGGTCGAGACTGCTGCACGTGCAGCCGGCGCTCATGAGTTCATCAGCCGGCTTCCTCAAGGGTATCGCACTCCTGCCGGTGAGGCAGGTGCAAGGCTTTCCGGCGGCGAGCGCCAACGCATCACCATTGCCCGCGCCATCTTAAAAGATGCTTCCATCGTCATTCTTGATGAGGCCACTGCCTATGCCGATCCTGAAAACGAAGCTCTGGTAGAGCGAGCCTTGAGCAAGCTTGTAGCAGGAAAAACACTTGTTACTATCGCCCACCGCCTATCAACGATCACAGGCGCCGACCAGATCCTCGTCATGGACGGCGGACGCATCGTTGCGCGTGGACGTCACGGTGAATTGCTGAAAACCTGTCCTTTGTATGCTCGCATGTGGAAAGAACATATGAGCTCTACCGTCAACGCAGAAGAGGAGCCCTCATGTTTGCAATAATGAAACGCATCCTTGACTTGGCCGGAAGCTTCTCACCGGCATCACGCCGCAGCCTCATGGCAGGCATGGTCTGTAATGTCATTAAAGCGTTCTTCATGTCCGGAATGCTCATAGCGGTATGGTGGGCCCTTGAGATGCGAAGTCACCTGAGCGCCGGAGTTGCCCTGCAATGTTTAGGAATCCTCGCCATCAGCGTAGCGGGTCAGTTTGCCTTCCAATATCTCGTGGACATACAGATGGACGCCGAGGGGTTCCACATCTTCCGTGATCTGCGGCTACGGGTGGGCGACCGCTTAAAAGGCGCTCCCATGGGCTACTTCTCAGAGCAGCGTCTCTCGGCGATAACCACCACACTCACTACCACGGTGCACCAACTCGAAGAGTTCATGACCATCTGTCTCACGGGACTCTCGGGCGGCGTAGCCATGGCAGTGATCATGAGTCTGTTCTTCCTGTTTCAAGCGCCACCGGTTGCCTTCATTACCTTTGTCGGCATTGCCGTAGGTCTTATTGTTTTGGATTGGCTGAGAAGACGCTCGACTGCCGTCACACGGGAGGTCACTGCCGCACAGGAGGAAATGACTGACAAGGTGATCGAATACGCCCGCGGCATGGCTGTATTGCGGGCATTCGCGACACCTGATGACGCACTTGTCGCAGCAAAGGCATCCTTTGAGCGGAAACGCCAGGCAGACTACGATCAAGAGCAGGCGGCACAGGGCATCCTCAAGCTCTATGCACTCGTATTCAACCTTGCAAGCTGCGGAGTTCTTCTCGCCGCATGCGCACTATATCTGACAGGCGCTCTGTCTCTCTCATGGGCGCTCACGCTGCTGGTTGCCGCTTTTATGATCTACGGAGAGCTTATCAGCGCGAACAACAGTGCGTTTCTCACCAAGAAGATCGAAGGAGAGCTTAACCGCATTGACGAGGTATGTTCAGTGCCAAAGCAAGACCTTACGGATGAGACGCTCTCACCCGACGGATTTGCCCTGGCCATGGAAGATGTCTCATTCGGCTACGGAGACGGTCGTCGTGTCATAGACGGAGTAACGCTTTTTATTCCCGAAGGCTCAACCTGCGCACTTGTCGGCCCGAGCGGCTCGGGTAAAACGACGCTGGTGAATCTGCTTGCGCGCTTTTGGGATGTCGATAAGGGTCACGTTACCATCGGCGGCATTGATGTCCGCGAGGGAACGGCGGAAAGCCTGCTTGCAAACATATCGATGGTGTTCCAGAGCGTATACCTGTTCAATGACACCGTCGAGAATAACATTCGCTTTGGTCGCCCCGATGCACCGCGCGAAGAGGTCATCGCCGCAGCAAAACGCGCACGCTGCCATGATTTCATTATGGAACTTCCTGACGGCTACGACACGGTGCTTGAGGAAGGTGGGGCAAACCTTTCCGGTGGAGAGCGCCAGAGAGTATCCATTGCACGCGCCATCATGAAGGATGCGCCGATCGTCATCCTTGACGAGGCTACGAGCTCGGTCGACCCGGAAAACGAGCACCTGCTTATGCAGGCAGTAACGGAACTGACACGAGGAAAGACCCTTGTTACCATTGCACATCGCCTGAACACGGTGCGCGATGCTGACCAGATTCTTGTGATCGACGGCGGGCGCATCGTTCAGCGTGGTACACATAATGAGCTAATGAAGGAGGCTGGTATCTACCGGCGCTTTATCGAGATGCGCCGGGAAGCTGCTGGATGGCGTATCATACGCTCTTAAACTTCATGGCTACAACTCTATTGTCACTTATAACTTTTCGTCACAGTGGCAATTGCCGCATCCGTCTCTCCAGCAACTGTCTGTAAGAGTGCACGGTCTGCTTTGGCACCTCCACGGCGAGACCATTCGCACAAGGTTTCAACCCAGTACATTACCATGGCTGACGCCTTAAGGTGCATTGAGAAAGCATCATCATGTGCCGTACGTAGTGAAATTTTGGAAGTTCTTCTCTACATACAAGCTTCTCAAGAATTTTCTCAAGCTTTTCAAGGTTTTTACCCTGCTTTTTTGCGCCAAATAGACAACAAAAGAGCTTGGTTGCATGCAACCAAGCTCTTTTACATAGCAAGTTATTACAGACAAGGCCTTAGCTCAGAACAACGCCGCCAAGCCAGCCCCACCTTGGAGTACTCAAAGCACCAAGCTGAGAAATCCAAGAACTCAAGCTCTGGCTTCTTACAATACCAGAGAGGCAGTGCCTGACCATGCCGCCACCAATGTAAATGCCAACGTGGCCATAAATCAGAGCTGCAGCAGAACCACCAAGGGTTGGAACAGCAATAATCATGCCAGGCTCAATAGCGCTCTGATCAGTAGAGTAGCACCAGGAATAGTACATATCACAAGCGTTGCCATAGAAGGTGCCAACACCTGCGTTTGAGAAGACATTGGAGACCCAAGCTGCACAGAAACCAGCGCCGGTAGATCCGGTATAGCCTGCAGCATTAACAACTGCAGCAGCAGAACCAGAACCAGCAGAAGAGGTTCCTCCTCCACCACCGCCACCAGAGTAGCTACTACCTCCACCGCTGTCGCTTGATGCAGCAGCACGTTGAGCAGCAACACGCTCTGCCTCCTGCTGAGCGGCAAGAAGCTCAGAATCACGCTGAGCGATAAGCTCTTTTACGTTGTCATCAAGATTTGCAACAACGTTTGCAGCGTCCGCCTGACGAGCAGAAATATCATTAAGCTGAGACTCCTGAGAAGCACGGAGATTCTCAAGTTCAGCCTTCTTATTCTCTAGCTCGGTCTTCTCGGACTGAAGAGCAGCCTTATCAGACTCAAGAGCGGCCTTCAGGTTCTTAACTTCCTCAATCATCTTCTGATCGGACTCAGAAATCTTATCGAGGTAGTAAATATTAGAAGTGAGCTCCTCAAAGCTTGCAGAAGAAAGAATCATCTCCAAAGCACCAGCTGGACCAGCCTTGTAGTTGCTGGACATACGAGCGCCAAGTGCTTTTCTCTTCTCGGCAATCTGAGTTTCCTTTTCAGAAATCTCTTTCTGCTTAGCATCAATCTGATTCTGCTTATCTGTAATCTGATCAGAAATAGCGCCAATCTGAGAGTTAGTGTCATTGAGGCTTGCCTGCATGTTGGAGACTTCATTAGAAATCTCATCGAGCAGCTTCTGAGCAGCATCGTAATCACTACGAGCGGCATCAATCTGAGCCTGGGTAACACCAAAAGCAGGACGGGTATTAATCAGGGATGCAGTAACGGCAGCGGCAGCAATGCCCATGCCGGCAAAAATCTTAAGAGCATCACGACGATTGAAAAGAGCAGCGCTCTGCTCCTCAATGGTTGTGCTTTGCTGTTTCTTTAAACTCATAAGGGTCTCCTAGAACGTTTAGTAGTACGGTGTGACCTTTGAGAGACTATTCTACCCGAGATACACGATGATATTCAAAAAGATACGTAATTTACAAACTCTCCGAAACGAATTTCGGGGAGTTTTAGCTCTAAATTGTGAGGTCAACGGTAGGATTTAGCGGTTTTCAATATGTGCAACATTTTTTATTGAAATGGTAATCCTGCCATCAGACTCGTGAGAAAATTCTAGGTAACCTGGACGTTCTGTTAGGTTTGAAGGGAATGAAATCTCAATTCCCGTATCGGTGCGGATTTTATGATTCTTTGCAATTCTGTTAGCAACACCGCGTTTAACAGGAACTTCTTCGGGGAGCTCTCTGCTTGCCACCTGAGCCTCGTACTTTTCCTGAATCTCAGGACGCTCCTCAAAGATACGCTTACCGACCTTAATAGGGTCTACTACCTCTTCTACCTCTGCTGCTTCTGCAACGGCGGCCTTAGCACGAGACACCTCAACAGCAGGCTCAAGTCCATATTCTTCAGCCAGGTCTTGAACAATAACGGTTACCTCACCAATAACCTCATGACTAGACGCCTCTGATGTGCACTCAAGAAAGAGCTCTGGGATGATGAACTTTCCCTCTCCTGCTACAGAGCGGTCATGGTCGTGGAAGTCAATGGCGCCTGTATCCAGGTCAATGACTGCATATGAATCAACCTTTTGCGTAGGAGAAGGCAGCGTTGCGTCTTGGCGCAAAATCTCGTTTGCCGAGCCGTTCACATCGTGGATAAAGGCCTGCTTGCGTGGGAGAAGCACTATGGCAAAGAGGCGTCTTCCCTCACCCTCAAATGCCTCAGCCTGAGCGTCCTCATCATCTGCAGCAGCACTGGCAAGCGCCTGACCCGCATCGGTATCAATGTAGTCCGCTACAAGAAGATCACACTGCTCAACATCATCTGCACGACGAAGCTCTTCCCAGAACCACTGAGCAATCTGGTGAGAAAACTCTACAAACTCAACGTCTCCGTGAGCATACTCCTGAAGACCCCCCGCAAAATTGCTGGTAGGAGCAAACTCTCCGTGCCTGGATTCTGGGTTTGCCGTAATTTTACGCAGTCTACGCTGCACATATGACTTTGTCTGACGGTCCTCTAAATCCAAGGTAGATTGAGAGAAGTATTTAGTTCCCGTCTCAAAATCAAAGACGTGAAGAATTGCCTTAGTAACTCTAAGCATGTAAAACCTCGTTTATTGCAGATATTTAGCTGGCGAGAAACCCTAGTGCTTGACGCACATCAGAGGATCGCCAATCTTAACCAGTGGACGACCACCAATCAGTGTTCCAGACTCACCAATCAGATCGATGCGCTCATACTGATCTGCATTAACAACGGTAACGACTACAACGTTCTCATATCCTGCTTCTTCAATAGCAGCAGCATCAAATGAAATCAGTGGAGTACCGGCCTTGACCTCATCGTTAGCGTGAACGTAACGGGTAAAGCCCTTACCGTTCATCTCGATGGTACCAACACCAATGTGAATCAAAATCTCAATACCAGTATCAGTGGTAAGGCCAATTGAGTGATTGGTTACGTTAGTTGCGGTAACGCGAGCATTGCAAGGAGCATACACGCAATCAAGACCAACGGGCAAAATGCCATAGCCCTGGCCAAAGAGACCGCTTGAGATTACCTCATCGTGAACCTCTTGTACGCTTACCAGGACACCAGAAACTGGTGCATAGATAGTGTCTTCCCTAGTAGCAAATGTAGCCTTCTGAGGCTGCTCTGCTCCGTTAGAAGGAACAAACACATTTTTAACCTTTGACCAAAGACCCATAATGCCTCCTTGAGTATGTGCTCTGCACAGATACCATCTGACATAACGTTTCTATTTTACCTAAGCGAGAAGGACGAATGCTCCACAGAGGAACATCCGTCCTTCTTTCACGAATTTACAACACGGCGACGCAACTTACTGCATTCTCTTGGCACCTCTAAAGATGATCGAACGTGCAGCAAAAAAGGTAACCAGGAAGTATCCGCCATACAAAGCAGCTACTACTGCAACCACTCCACCAATGCTGCTAGCTACATCAAAGTTGCCAATCGACTTAATGACAGAAACCATAATGGACATCGCACAAGTAGCGTGCGCAGCTGCCATAAGCAGTGGGAACAGGAAGTACACACCAATCTGAACAAAGAGTGTGCGACTTGCAAGGCCCTTCTCGGCACCAAGTTCTGCAAGAACTTGATACGCACGAGCGTTGTCCGACGCCTCGGAGAGCTGCTGAAGAGCCAGAATAGCAGCACAAGCAATGAAGAGAACCAGGCCAATGTACAGCGCCAGATACGTCACAATACCAGAGAATCCAGCAGTCGATTGAATGTACTCGGAAGCGGTGACCACAAGCATTAAAGAATAAGGATCGGAATCGCTACCAGTTACGGCGCCATCACCAAAGTACTGCTTAATTTGACCCTGGAACTGCGTTTCAGAAGCATCGCCTGGGGTTTGATAGTTGCCTAAGATATATGAGTTGGTCAAAACAACGCTTGAAGGGAAGCTTTGATCAGCAACAACCACAATTCCAAATGCTAGCATAAGTGCAGGTCCACCTTGTGTTTGGGCAATATCAAGCGTTCCACCAACAGCATGAAGTTTGTGACCCTCAATGGTGAGTTCAGGATTATGAGCAAGAGAATCCTGCCAGTATTTTGTGAGATTAGTATCAAGCGTCCAAACCATATAGCCGTCAGTACCAAAGTCAACAGGCTCAAGACCAGATGCAACACGCAGTTTGTTGTACTGAGAAGCTCGCATCAGAGTTACGTTTTTCTGCGCAGGATCTTCCTGGCCACTATAGCCGGTAAAGTAATCACTAAAGCGCTTGCCTGTTACAGCGTCAATAGAACTATACGTAAAACTAGGCGTTGTTGGATCACTTTGAGCAAAGTATGTATCTACCTGGAAGGCATTTTTGATAGTTTTATCCCACTCTGGATCTAGCTTCTGCACTACAGAGAGATAGTCATATGAATCCGCTGGACCAGGGGTATAACTGCGCTCTGAGCCTGGATTGATCGATACAGAAACATCGTACGTTTTAAGCTTGGAGAAACTGACGTTCAAAGAGTCAACAAGCGAGAAACCCGTACCAAGTCCACAAACTGCCACAAAGAGCATGGCGCAGACTAAAGAGATGGAAACCCAAGCAGTATTAACGCGGGCATTAAACTGACGCAGGATAAATGAGTGAAGACCCTTGTAGTAGAAGCCCTTCTGCATCTGCATGAATCTGAGCAAAAAACCAGAGATTGAGAAGAAAAAGAGTGCTGTGCCCACAGATACCAAAGCAGTAGCCATGGCAAACTCGTCATCTATCTGTTTTAAACCATTGTGCTGAAGCAGGATATAGGAATAAGCAATAATTCCAAGAGAGGCCAAGAAGAGCAGTACTGAAACGGTAAGGTTTCTTACCTTGACGGTCTGAGTTACTTTGTCGGCGTTAAGAAGGTCAATAAGCTTATAGCGGGACACCGTGGTGACGTTAAAAATCAGCGCAACCACAAACATAACCACAAAGTAAATAACCGTTTGAATCAACGCAGTTTGTGAGAAGACAAATTTGAACGAATCAAGAGTTGTGTTGAACATATGGGCCG
>CAUTOT010000019.1:0-13840 GCA_963539765.1 uncultured Atopobium sp.
ACTCCCAGCATTTCCGCACAAGAAACCCGGTATCCACACGAAGTAGATACCGGGTAGAAATCGCCTTGCGACCCACACGCGCCGCTGACCTGCGGGGTTGCCGCCATTGCACGCGGCGTTGACCTGCAATCTTACAGGTTAAAGTCGCCACCGAAGATGTCGGAGACAGGACGGTCGGTGTAGACAGCGTAGATTGCCTCGGCAATCTCGTTTGCGATGGTAATCGTCTTGATCTTGGAGCCTTCCTGGTTTGCTGCTGCACAAGGAATTGCGTCGGTAACTACGCACTCCTCGATAGGAGCGTTGTTGAGGCGCTCGATTGCAGGACCAGAGAAGACGCCGTGGGTAGCGCAGACGTAGATGTCGCCCGCACCCATTTCCTTCAGCTTAACAACGGATGCGCAGAGAGTACCTGCGGTATCAATCATGTCGTCGTTAACGATGCAGGTCTTGCCCTTGATGTCGCCGATGATGCCCATAACAGCACTCTCGTTGTGACGAGGACGGCTCTTGTGAGCAATAGCAAGGCCGCAGTCCAGGTAGTCGGAAAGCTTCTTAGCTGCTTTTGCGCGACCCATATCAGGGGAGACAACAACGGTATTCTCCCAGTCAAATGGCTTGCTCTTAAAGTAATCGCCCAGAAGGTAGAGAGCGGTCAGGTGAGAAACAGGAATGTCAAAGAAGCCCTGGATCTGACCCTGGTGCAGGTCAAGGGTGATAACGCGGTCAACGCCAGCGTTCTCAAGCAAGTTTGCCATCAGACGAGCGGTAATAGGCTCGCGAGCAGCAGCTTTGCGGTCCTGACGAGCATATGCGTAGTGAGGGATAACTACGGTAAAGCTGTTAGCAGATGCGCGCTTTGCAGCGTCAGCAACAATCAGCGTTTCCATAACCAGGTCGTTGACGTTGACACCTGCCAAAGACTGAATGAAGAAGACCTCGTCGCCGCGGACAGACTCGTCAAAGCGAGCGTAGATTTCTCCGTTAGCAAACTTCTCGAGGAGAAGACCTTGTAGCTCTAGGTGAAGAATGTCTGCAACCTTACGAGCCAGTTCAGGGTTACCTGTACCGGTGTAGAGCTTGATATTTCTAGCAACTAACAGTGGTTCACTCAGGTTCTCGAACATCTAGTCCTCTTTCTCAAGCTTGTGACGCCTCTGGGCGGCGTATCCCTCAACAATTTTCTGCTCAGAGCGCTCGAGTGCAAGCGCATCTGCTGGTACATCCTTTGTGATGCACGAACTTGCCCCCACAAGCGCGCCATCACCAATTGAGACGGGTGCCACCATCATAGTATCGGATCCAACAAAGACGTTGTTGCCAATGTTGGTCTTGAACTTGTGGTAACCGTCGTAATTGCACGTAATTGAGCCTGCGCCAATGTTGACGCCGGAGCCCATGGTTGTATCACCAATGTAGGAGAGGTGAGGAACCTTGGAACCCTCGCCGATAGTTGAATTTTTGATCTCAACGTGGGTGCCAGCTTTGGCGTGAGGCATAAGGTGTGTGCCTGGGCGCAGGTAAGCGCGAGGACCGCAGGTGGCAAAGTCGTCTACCTGTGCGTTGATAGCAACAGTCTCGTCAATAACAGCGTCGTTGCCAACAACCGTATCGGTCAGACGAGTGTTAGGTCCTACCACGCAATTCTCGCCAATTGAGGTCTTGCCGTAGAGCATGGTCTGAGGGAGAACCTCGGTGTCCATACCAAGTGTGACCTCAGGGCCAATCCAAACGGAGGTTGGGTCCAGCATGGTGACGCCCTGGCTCATCCAGTGCTCATTGATGCGCTCCTGCATGATGCGGGTAGCAACAGCAAGCTCGGAGCGGGAATTGACGCCCAGCGCCTCTTTGTAGTCGTCAACGTGGACGGCAGCAACGGGCTCGCCCTGGCTGACGTAAAGGCCCACCATGTCGGTGATGTAGTACTCGCCCTGCACGTTGTCATTGCCGAGAAGATCGATGTTTGCGGTCAGTCTTCCGCCACAGAAGCAGTACACGCCAACGTTGCATTCACGCTCTTGCTCGCGCTGCTCTGGCGTAGCATCTTTGTGCTCAATAATGGCAGTTACCTGGCCATTAGAAGAAATGACGCGACCATATCCGGTTGGATCTGGGGGCGTCATTGTGAGTACCGTACATGCGTTGTGGTGAGCTTTAGTTTCTGCGACAAGGTCGAGAATAGACTGTGCGCGCAACAGAGATGCGTCACCGTTGATAACAACAACGGGTCCCTTGAAGCCACCAAGAGCATCCTTTACAACCTTGACGGCGTGGCCGGTGCCAAGACGCTCGGTCTGGGCAACATACTCAAGGTTAGGGAAGCAAGAAAGTGCAGATTTAACCTCGTCAGCGTGGTTACCAACAACCACAATGACGCGGTCAGCGCCAGCAGTAATTGCGGCGTTGACACTCCACCAAACAAGTGGTTTATCTAGTAATTTGTGCACAATCTTAGGGTGGTGGGACTTCATGCGCGTTCCCTCGCCTGCAGCGAGGACAATCGCAGTAAGTGGCATACGTAAGCCTCCAAAGTACTTCGTATTACTCGATACGAGTGCGTCCCTACACAAAAGTTGCGTAAAAATGGCTGGGGTAGTAGGATTCGAACCCACATTCCAGGCACCAAAAACCCGTGTCCTAACCGTTGGACGATACCCCAATGTAATCACTACGTTGGTTTTGTCCGCAACTCTATTAAGTGTATCAGCTTAGCGAGGCAAATGCTCCACAAATTGCATCAAGAACAAGAACTGCTAAAGTCTGCGCGTCTGCGGTAGTAAACGAGCCGTCTACGTTTGTTCCTTCTGGCAGCACAATCTTGATAGGGGAGCCCGTTGCATCAGCAGACTCAATGGCAGTGCGCAGTCTTGCTGGCAGCGTCTCGTTTTCTTCCATAGAAACAGAGCCAATACCAACCTGTCCGCGGGCGGGCATGCTTGGGGCATAGGCTGTGGTCAGAACCAAAATAGTGGCTGCATCAGTAGGGGAATCGGCGCGATCAATCATGGTCATGCCGCTTGCCTCGGTAGTTGCCTTAGAAAGGTTATAGACGCGAGCAGCTACGTTTCTAGAGATGGGATCTTCTCCCGTAATTGCAATGCAGGTGGTTTCAAGAACGTTTGCTGCACGAGCAAAGCCCATAGGACCCTGTGGGTGAGGGCCTTTTGCCTGCTTACCAGACCAAACGTGGCGCAGACGCTCAATAGCGTCGAGGGTATCCTGGAATGCCATACCGTCAGCAAGCTCGCCGACGCTTTCCTGGAAGAGCTTAACGGCAGCCTCGGTGTGAACACCGTAATGGCCATCAACTTTTCCGCACGAGAAACCCAAGATGTTGAGACGCTCTTGCAGCTGACGTACGTCATTGCCGTGGAAGTTAGGAAGACGCAGGTAGAGGGTTCTGTCTCCTAGCTCATAGCCCTCATCGACCATGATTGCCCAGGTAGAGGCATCTACTTCTTCTCCAAGAGAAAGGTCATGGTCAAGCCTAAAGCGAGCAACCGCACGAGCAGTTGACTTGCCAAACGTGTGGCTCTGACGCTCATCGTCTTCGATGGTGTAGCCAAGCTTTACGAGGCGTTCCTGAATGTCTTCAACGGCAGCACCAGTGCTACCAGGAGTAATAGGATCCATAATTACCTTTCTCGGTTCACAAAGAAGTCTGCCATAGACAAAAGTGTGTCGCGAGCGTCTTCAGTAAGTATCACGTTTTCAAGCACGTGCTTTGCCTCATCAACTAAGGCAAGAGCGTGCGCGCGGACAAATTTTATCGCATTAGCGCTTTCCATAAGTTCCACAGCGCGCTGAAGCTCCAAAGTATCGCTTGTATGCGCAGAAAGTATGGAGACAAGCTCTGTCTTTTCTGCGGCGCCAAGGTGTTCAAGCGCGTAGACCACTGCGAGCGTGCGCTTGCCCTCAGTGATGTCTGACCTAAAATCTTTACCCTGTACCTGGGCGTTTCCTACCAGGTTGAGAAGATCGTCTTGCAGCTGGAAGGCAAGGCCTACCTTGAGGCCAAATTCTTTGAGTGCATCAAGCGTTTTCTGGTCAGCACCGCCAATGAGCGCGCCTAGTACCAGGGGATATGCAGCAGAGTAATAGGCGGTCTTGGAGAGCGCCATAAAAAGATACTGGTCAGAGGTAACATTCCAGCGCTCGTTTTGAGCCCAACCGAGGTCGAGAGCCTGACCCTCAAGGGTGTGCTCTTGCATGGCGAGAAGGGCGTCGATCACGCGAACTTTAAGCTGGTCAGAGAGGTGGTCGGCTACGGTAACGCGTCTGACAACATTGACCAGCGCAGAATCACCAACATTGATGGCAAGTCCCGTGCCAAGTGTTTTGTAGAGGCACTTCTCGCCACGGCGTAGCTCTGATTTATCTGCGATGTCGTCGTGGATAAGGGCCGCCGACTGGAAGTCCTCAATGGCGCAGGCTACGGGCAGAGCGGCTTCGGCTGAGCCGCCGACTGCTTCGGCGCCCAGACAGCAGAGGACCGGACGCACGCGCTTACCGCCGCCCGCACTAAAGTGAGTGAGTGGCTGGTAGAGGTAGGTGTTCAGGTCCGCGCGGGTGCGCTCCGAGGGCGTGGCTGCGGGCGAGGGCGTCACCGTTGCTGCGAGCGTCGCGGTCGCCGCGGGGAGTCCGCGCATGATCTCTGCCTCGACGGCAGGAAGCTTTTGTGTGAGGTAGTCGGCGAAGTTCACGGAAGTCCTAGCCGCGATAGCCGTCTGGATTCATCGACTGCCACTTCCAGGAGTCGCGGCACATGTCAGCAAGGTTGTACTGAGCCTTCCAGCCAAGCATGTCAGCAGCTTTCTGGCAGTCAGCGTAGTTGGTTGCGACGTCACCTGCGCGACGAGGCTCAATAACGTAAGGAATCTCTTTGCCACAAGCCTTTGAGAATGCCTTGATAACGTCAAGTACCGAGCTACCGGTGCCGGTACCCAGGTTGAAGATTTCAACGCCCGTGCGACCAGCCATCCATTTAAGTGCAGCAACGTGGCCGGAGCCAAGGTCGCAGACGTGGATGTAGTCGCGAACGCCCGTGCCATCTGGGGTGTTGTAGTCGTCGCCAAAGACGTGAACAGCCTCGCGCTTGCCCACGGCAACCTGAGCCACGTAAGGGACCAGGTTGTTTGGAATGCCTGCAGGATCTTCTCCGATGAGGCCGGACTGATGAGCGCCAATAGGATTGAAATATCTGAGCAGGACAACGTTCCACTCTGGATCTGCGGTGTGGACGTCGGTGAGAATCTGCTCAATCATCCACTTGGTCCAACCGTAAGGGTTGGTTGCGTTCTTCTTGGGGCTTTGCTCGGTTAGAGGGAGGCTATCTGGGTCTCCGTAAACAGTGGCAGAGCTCGAGAAAATAATTGACTTGCAGCCATGATTTCTCATGACGTCAAGAAGGGTGAGGGTGTTGCCCAGGTTGTTTGTGTAGTACTCAATAGGCTTGGTAACGGACTCACCGACGGCCTTGAAGCCAGCAAAGTGGATGACAAAGTTAATGTCGTGCTCGTCAAAGATGCGGTTCAGTGCATCTTTGTCGTTGACGTCTGCCTCGTAGAACGAAAGGCGCTTGGCGTTTTCTTCTCCCACAATGGTTTTGATGCGATCGATAACCTTTACCGAAGCATTGGAGAGGTCGTCAACAATGACAGCCTCGTAGCCGGAATTGAGCAGCTCAACAACGGTATGGCTGCCAATAAAGCCCGCGCCGCCGGTAACAAGTACGCAGGAATTTTGTGGGATCAGAGCGTCAGACATATCAATCCTTTCGTGGACTTATATAGTCATAAGTATACGGCTTTTCCGCGAAACGTTGTGCGTTGCGAGCGCACGGGTTTCTCGCCAGATGCTGCTGCGGGCGCGCGGGTGCGTCAGCAAGTGCACACTGCAAGAGCGTCGCAAGTGCTCGCTGCTTACGAGCGCGCGGGTTTCTCGGCAGGTGGCCAATATCTAATCCAAAACTGAAGCAATTATGTGCGTGGGGCATGCGTCTGTAGATTTTTGAAGCTCAACTAATCCAAAAGAGCGCTAATTATGTGTCGAGAAACCCGATTTTGATCCAAAACCCACGTAATTATGTGCCTTTCGGCACATAATTACCTTACTTTTGGATTGACTGGACACATAATTACCCGGGTTTTGGATCAATCGACACCGGAAAATCTACAGCGCGGATTTGCGCGGAACAACGTGGACTCTCGGCGTCTCTCCGACAAACTGATTGAGATACTTTTTCTAATGAACTCTCCTAGGATCATTAATTATTTGAATGACGCTCAATTATTCCTTTTTCTTATAAGAAGTATGTTTAAATGTAATAATTTATTTAATAGTTAAATATATTTTTATCCATAAAATCTAAAAATCTAGATATATAAGATATTGATATATGTCGGCTATTGGCCATTTTTAGAAAATGAATTTTACAATTTAGAAGTAGAGGGAGATGCAGCCTATTGTCATGATGCAAGGGGGAGTCTTATGTCTAATTTGGAAGACGAACTGAAAGATATTTTACAGAATAATCAGATTGACACGAGTGAGCTTGAAGAGCTTGAAGAAATGATTGCTCCAACATGTGGATGTGGTTGTGGAGGAATTTGCTGGTAATTCTTTATGAGACAGGAGTTCTTTCTGTCTTAAGTTATGTGTTTTGACTAATTAAAGGCCTGCATCTTCCTCTTCTTTGGAGAGTATTATGGGATTAGGTGATTGTAATTTAGGAGCTGCATCATATCTCCTAAAAGATAAAGGGTTAAACATTACTCCTGAAATGTGCTTTGGCATTGGAGAAGGTTATGGCTTTTCTTTCTGGGTTGAGAAAAGCAACCGGTTGCCTATAGTAGTCATAATGGGCAGAACAAGAAGTTGTGAAGAAAACCTATTTAGAAAATGTGGTTTTGACCAAGTCAAAATTGGCAACTCTCTTAAATCGTCTGATGAAAACTCACTTGAACTTGAAAGATTAGTAAACCAGAATCATAAAGTTTGTGTTCAAGTAGATAGATACTATATTCCTGGTCTAAGAGAAAAATTTGGTGCTTCTCACTGCGGCGCTCACTGTTTTGTGGTTGCTTCAAAATCTCATAATACATTTTCACTGTTCGATTCTCTACTCCCTCAAGAGGATGAAATAGAGAAGGAGATTGTTGCTCTAGGAAGAAGTTCAACCTATCAACCGTTCTCACCCGAATTTAATGGTTATTACATAGAAGATTTAACTAGCAGAAGATTTGAAATTGACAAAAATCTCCTGTACACATCTGTGCAAAAAAATATGGAGAAATATCGTCAAGACGATAGCAGTGGGCTTCATGCACTTTATTCATTTAAAAATCAATTTAATACAATATCAGCAAGCTTGCCCTCAGCAATTTGCGAGAAATTCCTTGGTGTTCAAGTAGGTTTTCTTATTCAATTGATATCGGAACTTGAAGAAACACATTCATTTTACAGAGGAATATATAAAAACTTTTTAATTCAAGCACAGCAAGTTGGATGTACTTTCGAATCTTCTATACAACTATTTGAAGAATTGGAAAAACGTTGGGCGGCTATATCTAACAAGCTATATGCATTAAGAGATCTTTCGTTATCGGAGAAAATAAGCATTCTTATAACTTTTTTGGATGATGTCTATGAACTTGAGGATTGTGCAACAAAGTCAGCTTTGCAAGAAGCACAAATAGGGATTCAAAGTATATAAAGGGAGGTAAATTAACATGATACGGTTTGAGGATGTTTCTAAATCTTTCAAAGATGGCGATCAATATCACACAATTTTGAATCGTACGTCTACAAGTTTTAACGATGGGCAGAAAAACTGTATTGTTGGACGTTCTGGTTTGGGAAAATCAACCGTCCTCAAACTAATCTCATCTATTGAGAAAGCAGATGAGGGCTCAATTTATATTAATGATACTAATATTTCAACTGCTTCCCAAGAAGAGATTCGTAGCATTCGTCAGCATCTAATAGGTTATGTATTTCAATCATTTAATCTCATCAAGTCTTTGACCGTAGAAGAAAATATTTTGCTTCCGACATTTTTTCTTGAGAGCCCTAGCGATTTGTTTGATATCTCATATCTGTTGGATGTTTTAAATTTGCCTTCGAGCATACTCAAACATGACGTCTCTACGATTAGTGGAGGCGAAAAACAGAGAGTGGCAATTGCACGCGCTCTTATTAATAAACCTAGCATTCTATTAGCAGATGAGCCGACTGGTAATCTAGATAGCAACAACGAGGAAAACGTTTTGAAGCTATTTGATCGAATTACCAATGAGTTAGATATGACTTTGGTCATTGTTACCCATTCTTCAAAAGTAGCTGCAAATTGTGACTGTATAGTAACTATTGAAAATGGAGAGTTCCAGCAGGTAAAAGATACTTTTAGTCAAAATCAGTTTGTCTGATTGGAGATTGTAATGCATTCTTCAATGTATTTATTAGTCAAAAGAGCTTACTCAGCAAACAAAAAGAGAAATAGTTTGACGATTCTTGCCGTTGGAATTTCAGTATTTCTCCTAACTGCCATTTTGACTTTTTCAACATCGTTCTATCATAAGATGATAGAAGAGATGAGAGTAGCTGATGCAGACGTTATAACAGTTGCTTTTGGAGCTGGTGACAACGCCTTAAACTATACCTATCTAAATCTTTACACCGACAATGATATAGAACTTATCAATCAGATTGATGGAGTGACTGACGTTACAGGAGTGAAGGGTTTAAATGTTTCAGCGGTTACGTATGGTAACAATAAGAGAATACTTGCAAATTCACTTAGAGGAATTAATAAAAGCTTTCTAGATAATTATAAAATCGGTTACACAGGCACATTCCCTGACAAAGATGATGAAATTATCATTGGTGCAAGGATTGCTGATGCTTCTGGTCTCCAAATAGGGGATAGTATTGACGTTGATTTTGGCTCACAAAGAAAAACATTTAGAATTGTTGGAATCTTAGAAAAACAAGAAGAACAGCTTTTCTCGACATTTCCTACTGAAATCAATCAGCTAATTGCAACTTATTCAAACAACTCTTTGTTTGAAACCTCAAATTACATTTATATCTCCGCACGAGTTATAGATCAGAATCAGTTGTCAGAAGTCTCTAAAAAGATTACCGAGGCGATTAATACAGACTCTAATCTTACCGAAGCATTAGAAAATACAGGGCTTCATCCACTTGTGGCAACAAGGCAAAATGTATTAGATATGCTTGATACCTGGTTTAGCTATATCCTATTATTTGTCTATGTCGTTTCAGTTCTTCTTGGAATAATTTCAACTGTAAATATTTTTAATATTTTTGTTATCACTATCCAAGAGCAATTTAAAGACATTGCAGTTTATAAAATTGTCGGTGCTTCAATTAGACAAATTAGAAACATCTTTATATACCAGAGCGTTTTTATTGGAACAATGGGATCCGTTTTAGGAATTCTACTTGGCTGTCTCTTGTCAGCCATTGTTATCCTGTTGCTTCATTGGCCAATTAGGTTTGATGTCTATACCGTTCTTATTCCTTTTGCTATTGGAATGACTTCTCCTATTTGTGCTGGAGTTTGGTCATCTAAGAAATCTGAAAAGGTCGATATTAATATTTTAACAGGGAATCTATAGGTGATTAGAATGTTACATACCCTAAAAAAACAGGATACATTCTTTTTATTCGATAACGAAACTCTCTCTATCTATTCTCTTGATCAAGAGCAAGGGCAGCGTTTTTACGATATCGGTGATATTGAGCTTACTAAGGCTCTTCAAAAGAATAAGAGCATGAACAAAAAAAGCGAGCTGGTCGAGGATAATCAGATTGCTTCTAGGTTAGTATTGGTCATCACGCAATCATGTAATCTAGCCTGTAGATATTGCTATGCTCATCAAGGCACCTATGGAGCAAGTCATACTGCCCCAATGAATTTAGCTATGTTACAACTTGCTATAAAGAGTACTCTAGATCTTTATCCAAAAGGCATCGAGAAAATCCAGTTCTTTGGCGGAGAACCCTTATTAAACTTTAAATTAATTGAGGAAGGTGTCTGCTGGATAGAAGAGTATTTTGATTCTCTTGGATTACAAATGCCCCTCTTTAATTTTGTAACTAATGGTGTTTTATTTTCTGAATATATCCATGGATTTTGTAATGAGCATAGAGTAAATGTGACAGTTAGTATTGATGGAAACAAAGAAATCAATGATTACAACAGGCCATTTGCTGTGGGGAGAGGTAGCTCTTATGATGCAATAAAGAAATCAATGGAGATCATTGCAAATAATAGAAAATACGATCTTATGATTGAAATGACAATTTCAAAATCAAATATAGATCAGTATAAAAAAACCAAGCATCTTATTGATATTGAACATTTGATGGAATTCAAACCTGACGTTTTTCATATTGTACCTGTGATTAATGCCTCATCTGCCTCGAAGGAATATTTATGGAGCGAAGAGGAATATCGTGGTGTTTCAGAGTACTTTGAGGAAGTGGCTGAGAAATCAATCTCATCACTGTTTTCTGGTAATCCATTAAGAGTTATGCAGATTTCTAATATCGGTTCTCTTCTCGCTTCAAAAAGGAGCAAGTCATTACTATGCACTGCTGGAATTAAGGAGATTAGCATTACGTCTAATGGAGATGTGTATCCATGCTTTGCGTTTATCGGTCATGATGAAATGAAGATGGGAAATATATTAGAAGATGGTGATTTACGTCAGTCCTCTCGATATAAAAGCATCCGTGATAGGCTCGAAAGTAATACATACAGTCATATAGAAAAATGTCAGCAATGTTGGCTGAACGGGCTTTGTGCCAATTGTATTGGGAATTCATATGACGTCAATGGTTCTATCTCAGATCCAATTGAAGTAATTTGTCATGCACAAAAAGCAATGTTTGAGAGATCATTGTGTAATTGTGGTGAGTTGTTTGGAATCAAAGAATGAATAATTTCCCAAAAGCTCTTCCTGATATAAAACTTTACAACCTATATACCGAAAAGGATGACGCGGTTTTATTAGGCAGTTGTCTATTTGATCATTATGTTGCCTCTACTCGAAAGAAAGGAATGCACTTTTTAGAGCTGTTAAAAAATTTAGATGGGTCTAATTCATTGGATGATTTAGAGACGTTGTGGGGTTTGAGTAAACAGCAGATTTCCACCATTATCAATTCATTTGAAAAACAAGGTTTGCTGCTGGACAGCAACTTAAATAAACGAACTGAGCTAAATTCTCTTTCCAATGAATTATTCGTAATTAAATTACAGTCTCACCCAAAGTTAAACACCAATGTATATAAAAAATTTGCATGTATTGGCTTGATGATTACATTCATTCTGATGTCGATAAATGTGTTCTTGTTTTCTGCGGGTTCTTTTAACTACGCGTATCCTGAAGTCTCAGCAACAACATCAATTTTGAGCTTTATTCTTTCTTTTCTAATTGTCATACCAAGTTTTTTATTTCACGAACTATGCCACGTTCTTTTGGCTAGAGCAAATAATTTATACCCTGAGGGAATTCATATCAGGCTCTATTTATTTGTCGTACCGTTATTTTATGTAAAGATTCCTAACATATACTCCCTTGATAGGAAATCAAGAATTCAAATTATGGCCGCAGGAATGATTGGCAACTTATTTCTGCTAAACCTCTTTTTGATAATATATTCAATCTCAGGAGAACCTTTTGTTTTCAGCTGTGCTCTATCGCAGTTCTATATCATTTTTTCAAATTTGAGTTTGTTTAATTTGTCCGATGGATACTTTATTTTTAGCCAAATAGCTAAGGTACAGAATCTTAGAACTAAAATGTTTCGACTTTTAACTGGTAAGGTTAATCTAAGAAATGATTTTAGAGTCACGATTTATACAGCAATCAATTTAGTATTAATTACTCTTGGATTTTTCTATATGGTGATGGGCTGTTTCCGTGCATTGGGAATTGAATTGTATGGAGATGGGATTACGGTTTGTGTAGTACTTTCCGTACTCTTTTTATCCTTTTATATTGTGATGGTCCGTTACAGATTTTCAAAAAATTTACCCATGGAGAATAAATAAAAATGCTTGACTCATTTTTGTCGATATTTAATTCTATGAGATTAGAAACTACAAAGGGGCTCTACTATAAGGAGCATCCCGATGATGAATTGTTTTTTATTTCTTACCGGGACTTATGTCTTGAGGCAGTTGACTTTGCTAGATATTTAAAGAATACTGCCTTTATCTCAGATTGCAGTACAAATGAAAGGCAGTTTGTATTGCTTCTATCTTCTAATAAGATTAAGTATGTTATTTCATTTTGGACTTGTATTTCTTTAGGTGTAATTCCTTTACTTATCGATTTTTGCAATGACACTAATCGACGTTCGAAAATTGATTTGTTTAAGAAACAATTCAAGGACAAATTATTGTTGATAGATGATGATCTGTATAATTCCTGGAAAAAAGAGAGTAGGTATATTGAAAATACGGCGTCTTTATCAGAAGTTGCATCTTTCATCGCAGGAGAAAGCCCTGAAGGTGTTCTATATGTTCAGTATTCAAGCGGCACCACCGCACAGCCGCATGGATCATGTATTTCAGAAATAAATGCAATATCTAATCTGAATGCAATCAATAAATCAATCCTGTCCTCTCCAGACGATAGGGTTGTAAATTGGATGCCACTAACTCACTGCATGGGCTTTTCGGGTTTATTTTTGTCAGCTTCTTCAAAACTAACTAATCAGCTATTGCTTGATTCTGGTTATCCCTTTAGGTATCCAGATTCATTTATGAGTGATTTAAGTAAGTTTAAAGCGACGATAACAGCGCTTCCAGATTTTGCTCTTGAGTTTATGGCTCAGTATGATTTTAAGTCCAGTGATATTGATTTGTCGAACATCAGATTAATTCTAAGCGGTTCGGATCAGTTGCATAGACAAACGATTGAGCTTTTCTACGACAAAATGAGTTCATTCCGATTAAAAAGGAATACAATCTTGCCAGTTTATGGTTTAAGTGAAGCAACGTGTGCGGTCGCTTTTTCTCCCTATAGTGTTCAAAATGGGTCAACACTTAAGACTATAGAATACAGTTCACCAGATGATAATTCATATAAAGCAAAGCTTGTTAGTTCTGGTTTATCTCTTGATGGTGAAATCACAATTAAAGATCTTGAGAATGAAGAAGTTGACGAAGGTTCATTGGGAGAAATTTATATTCAAAGTCCATCTATTTCACAATATGAAATCGTGGAAGGAATTGTAAAGAGAAGAGAACTTATACATGGAAATTTTAATACACATGATGTTGGTTTTTTTGATGAAGGGTATTTATACATTTTAGGCAGGTCAAATAATACAAAAATGTTTGGAAAGTTTTATTCCTTTGCAGAAAGGGAAGAAGTACTCAAACAGTTATTTTTAGAGTTAAAGATTTTCAATAAAATTTATTTAGGAAAAGGATTTACAGAAGACGAACAAGCGTTGTGTATATGTGTTGAAGGAATGCTTGATAACAAAAAAATTGATAGCATAAAATCAAACTCAAAAACAATTTGCTCCATTTTAAAAACAACGAGAGTAAATGTATATTCACTTGCATATTTTCCTCGAACACCGACTATGAAAATAAAGTTCGATGAGATGCTTAAGGCATTACATAAATCAAGCTTCATTATGACCTTGTCTGATAATAAGAGTTCAAATTACCAATCTGATTGCACGAGAACTTCATTATCAGGGCTGTACAAGGAGCTTTTTCCAGAGAAGTTGTTGAATGAAAATGACCTACAGTCCTCATTTGAGGATTCATTTGATTTTATTTACTTCT
>CAUTOT010000020.1:0-13730 GCA_963539765.1 uncultured Atopobium sp.
CCCATGACGTGAACGTCTGCAATATTAGGAACGTTAGTGAGCGTAGTAACGCCAGGGGCCATGATGGTCGCAGCCATCAATTTGAGGGCAGAGTTTTTTGCACCCTCTACAGTGACCTCTCCTGTGACAGAATGGCCACCTACTACTTTTATGACGTCCATAAACCTCCGAAAACGACAGTGAGAGAATTTTACTCCTCAACCACTTGCTTCAGAAGTAGATTACACCAGTCTATCTTTTTTTCGTAGTAGGCACGACGATTATCGTCTTCTGGAAGAGAAAGCATCTGGTCAATAACGTCGTCTCTTGTCTCGCGCACAACATCTGCATCAATGTCATCAACGCGACGGGCATGATCTGCCAAGATAATGACTCCTGTTGGATCGATTTCTGCGTATCCACCAGAAATCACTATCTTGGTCATAGATTCTTCTTCATTCTCTGGATGAGGCATGTGCAGTCTTACAACACCATCGCCAAGCGCAATGATTTCTGGTGCGTGGCCTGGCCACACACCATACTCTCCATCTGCTGAAGCAAGAATCAGACTTTCAACAGTTCCTTCGTAAAGGAGCTTATCTGGTCTGACAAACTGACAAGTCAACTCAGCCATGAGAAATCCTAGTTCTGTGAGCTATCCGAAGCGGACATCTTTGCAGCGCGCTCACGAACATCTTCGATGGTGCCTGCAAAACGGAATGCCTGCTCAGGGAGGTCATCGCACTTACCGTCAATAATCTCTGCGAACGAGCGGACAGTCTCCTCAACGGTGCAGTACGTGCCAGGGTTACCGGTGAACTTCTCGGCAACGTGGAATGACTGAGAGAGGAACTGCTGAATCTTACGGGCGCGAGCAACGGTGCGCTGCTGCTCCTCAGAAAGCTCGTCCATACCCAGAATTGCAATGATGTCCTGAAGGTCGGAGTACTCCTGCAGAGTCTCCTGAACTGCCATAGCAACGCGGTAGTGCTCTGAGCCAACAATGGATGGATCAAGAGCAGAACTGGAGCTAGCCAGAGGATCAACTGCTGGGTAAATACCAAGCTCGGTAATAGCACGAGAAAGAACGGTAGTTGCATCCAAGTGCGTAAAGGTTGTAGCAGGAGCAGGGTCGGTAAGGTCGTCTGCAGGGACGTAAACTGCCTGTACGGAAGTAATAGAGCCTTCCTTGGTGGAAGTAATACGCTCCTGAAGCTCGCCCATCTCTGTAGCCAGGGTTGGCTGGTAACCAACTGCGGAAGGCATACGGCCGAGAAGTGCGGAAACCTCAGAACCTGCCTGAGAGAAGCGGAAGATGTTGTCGATGAACAACAGAACATCCTGGCCCTGATCACGGAAGTACTCTGCAGTAGTAAGGCCTGCAAGAGCAACACGCATACGAGCTCCTGGTGGCTCGTTCATCTGACCATAGACGAGGCAGGTCTTGTTAATAACGCCAGACTCAGTCATCTCGAGGAAGAGGTCGGTACCCTCACGAGTACGCTCTCCAACGCCGGTGAATACGGAGGTACCACCATGCTGCTGAGCCAGGTTGTTAATAAGCTCCTGAATCAGAACGGTCTTACCAACGCCAGCGCCACCAAAGAGGCCAGTCTTTCCGCCTCGAACATAAGGCTCGAGAAGATCGATTGCCTTGATGCCCGTCTCAAAAATCTCTGTCTCAGTAGTGAGCTCTTCGAAGAGAGGTGCTGGGTGGTGAATTGGATAATACTCAACGTCTTCAGGAATATCTCCACCATCAACTGGCTGACCCATGACGTTCCAGACGCGGCCCAGCGTAGACTTGCCTACAGGCATCATCATTGGCTTGCCGGTGTCCTTAACGCGAAGGTTACGCTGAAGACCATCGGTTGACGACATAGCGACGGTACGAACAACACCACCGTGAAGCTGGGACTCAACCTCAAGAACGGTGCTGACGTGACCAACAGGCGTGTCATCCTCTACCGTCAGTGCGGTATAGATGCTTGGAACAGGTCCGTCGAACTTAACGTCGACAACTGGTCCAACTACGCGAACGATTACGCCATCGTCAACGCGCTGATTGCGCTTGTTGAGAATAGCTTCCTCAAAGGAAGAAGTCTCTACTTGCATATCTGACATTACATATCCTCCAATGCTGCAGCACCACCGATAATCTCATTGAGCTCAGTGGTAATTGCGCCCTGGCGTTCGCGATTGTACGTACGGCTAAGAGCGCCTAAGACGTTCTCAGCATTATCAGTTGCAGACTGCATTGCACGACGACGTGCACCATGCTCGGCTGCAGCAGAATCAAGAAGTGCGTGGAAGATGACCGTCTTAATATAAGCGGGCATCAACGAATCAAGTACCTGAGAAGCAGATGGCGAGAAGTGATATTCACTCTTGTTATACGTCTTCACCTGTGAGAGGGCTTCTTCGGTACGAGGTTTATTAGGAATCGTGAGTTTCTCGCGCGAAATAGGAAGAAGTTGCTCTGTAACCTGCTCTTGATCAACACGGTTCTTTGCATGCCAATACTTGATTACCACGCGATCAATCTTACCCTTGATGTAGCCATCCATAATGTAGGAGGCAATACGATCAGCCTGGTCTGCCGTAGGCTCAGAGGAAATGCCTACATAGGACATGCTGGGCTTGATATTTCTATACGTAAAGTACTCAGTTGGCTTGCGTCCGCAAGTAATTATCTCGGAAGATACACCCTTAGCCTTAAGACGTGCTATCTCATGCTCAACCTCGCGCTGAGGCAAGATGTTAAATCCGCCTGCAAGGCCACGGTCAGATGCAATGACTAAGAACAACACGTTCTTCTCGACTTTGTGCGCAGCAAGAAGAGGCTGTTTCTTAGGATTAAAGCTAGCGCTTGCAACGTTTGCAAGCATAAGGGTAATAGCTTCCTTATATGGCGAAGCAGCCTCGGCCCTATCAAGTGCCTTGCGGACACGCGCTGTCGAAATCATCGACATGGTGCGCGTAATCTGCATGGTGCTCCTGATGGAGCTCATACGCCTCGATATTTCGTGAAGGTTCGCCATTGGTAATTACTCCTGCAATGAACCCTGGGTTACTGCGTCAAAAGAGCCTGGTGTATCAGAATTAGCTTCTGCCTCATCCACAACCTTGTTTGGATGCTCTTCCAAGAACTTAGCCTTGAAGTGCTTAATGTGATCACTCAAGCGCTCTGCCTGCTCATCAGAAATCTTTCCGTTGCGCAGAGAATTGCGGAGCTGTGGGTGATACTCACTCATGTACTGAGCAAGGCCATCACGGAAGAGAGCAACGTTCTCAAGATCGACGTCATCAATGAAGTTCTCTTTTGCAGCGTAAATTGCGCAAATCTGGTCTACTACGTCCAGAGCTGAATAACGTGGTTGCTTGAGAAGCTCCATCATATGAGCACCATGGTTGAGCTGGTACTGCGTAGTTGCATCCAAGTCGGATCCGAACTGCGAGAATGCCTGCTTCTCACGGTAACTTGCAAGGTCCAGACGAAGTGTACCTGCAACTTGCTTCATAGCCTTGACCTGTGCATCGCCACCGACGCGAGATACGGAAATACCTACGTCGACTGCTGGGCGCTGGCCCTGGAAGAAGAGGTTAGACTGCAGATAAATCTGGCCGTCTGTAATGGAAATGACGTTTGTAGGAATGTATGCAGAAACGTCGCCTTCCTGCGTCTCAATAATTGGAAGTGCTGTAAGTGAACCTGCTCCGTTTTCATCGGAGAGCTTACATGCACGCTCCAGCAAGCGTGAGTGCAGGTAGAAAATATCACCAGGATATGCCTCACGTCCTGGTGGACGGTGAAGCGTCAGTGACATCTGACGGTATGCAACTGCCTGCTTGGAAAGGTCGTCGTAAACAACAAGAACGTGTCCGCCTGGATGATCTTTGTCAGCAGGCTTTCCGTCCTTATCGTTATACATAAAGAACTCACCAATAGCAGCACCTGCCATAGGAGCAATGTACTGCATTGGAGCAGAATCAGCTGCGGTAGCTGCAACAATGACGGTCTTGTCAAGAACACCATGGCGGGAAAGAGACTCGCGGATGTTTGCAACTGTAGACGCCTTCTGACCGATGGCGACATAGATACAAATCATGTCGGTGTTCTTCTGGTTTACGATTGCGTCAATTGCGATAGCGGTCTTACCGGTCTTACGGTCACCAATGATCAACTCACGCTGACCACGGCCGACAGGAACCATAGCGTCAATTGCGAGAAGACCAGTCTGAACTGGCTCGCAGACAGGCTGACGCTGCATGATGCCAGGAGCCTTGAACTCAATAGGACGACGATGTGTAGCGTGGATAGCACCAAGTCCATCAATAGGCTGGCCCAGTGGGTTAACAACACGACCAAGCATGTCAAAACCGGCTGGAATATCCATGACGCGGCCGGTTGTACGGCACTCGTCGCCTTCCTTAATCTCAGAAACTTCGCCGAACAAAACAGCACCGACAGAAGTCTCATCAAGGTTCTGAGCAAGACCGAATACGCTGTGGCCGGTAACGGAGCTGGTGAACTCCAGCAGCTCGCCTGCCATAGCGCTACGTAGGCCAGCAACGCGAGCAATACCGTCTGCTACCTCGGTAACAGCAGATACCTCTTGCTGGGATACGGTTGAATTGACCTTAGAAAGGCGCTCTCTAAGCTGTGCCATGACGGCATCTGAGCTCAGCGTTCCTTCCTGTATGGTGGTCTTATCAGTCATTACAATTCACTTTCAACGTGATCTGAAGAGAGCCTACTCTTAATGTGAGTGAGCTGTGTCTTTACCGATGCATCATAACGATGATCACGTGCCTCAACAACAATGCCGCCCAAAATCTTGGGATTAACACGCTCAATGAGATACACCTGAGTGTTGAAGTTCTTCTCGAGCTTCTCGGTGACCTTTGCACGCAACTCATCATCAAGAGGCATTGTAGTAGTTACCGTTACTGTAAGTGTCTTGTCTTCTTCTTCAAGAAGCTCCTGGAACGTAGCGGCAACATCATTGATAAGGTTGACATCCTCACTCGCCTGCATAGCACCAAGAGTCTCAAGAACTTCTGGAGAGAACTTCTTTGCGTGCTGTACCTGTACAAGGTCTGCAGTTGCACGACCCTCTGCGCGGCCAGCCTCCAGGAGTGCCCTGGTATAGCCCTCTACTTTTCTGTCTTGATCGTCTTTATTAGTGCTCATCTGGAGTACCTACTTCCGCAAGGTACTTTTCGGCAAGAGCACGCTGCTGCTCTACTGAAAGCTCGTTGCCAATAATCTTTCCGGCAATATCGACGGCAAGATCAACAACGGAATCAGAAAGCTCAGCCATGGCGTGACGACGCTCAGACTCTACAACGCCCTTACCCTTAGTAATAATCTCGACAGCTTCTGCCTTTGCCTGCTCGATAATACGAGCACGCTCTTCTTCGCCCTCACGCTTAGCAGCAGAAACAATCTCGTCTGCTTGCTGCTTAGCTGCGTCGATACCAGCTGCTGCGATTTCACGATCCTTGTTGGCTTCCTCGCGAGCCTTTGCTGCAGCGTCCAGATCGCCTTGGATCTTCTCTTGACGCTTGTCAAGCATACGTAGAACGGAAGGCCATACAAACTTTGCTACAACAGCAAAGATGATCAGAAACGCAATCAGAGCAGGAACAAACTCAGCGGGCTTTGGAAGAAGAATATCGGCACCACTTGCACCCTCTTCAGCAAGTGCGACTGAGGGAGCCATTGCCACAAGTAGAGCAGCAGTTGCGCCTACTGTGCTGGCTTTTTTAACTCCCTTACAAATCGTATTCATGCATTCCTCCAACGTAGCGTTTTCGCTGTTACAAACAGTAATTTACTTAACCATCAAGGTAACAACGAAGCCAATTAGGGTAAGTGCCTCGATGAATGCGCAGCCAAGAATAAAGACTGTGAAGAGACGACCCTGAACCTCTGGCTGACGAGCCATGTTGTTAGCGGCACTCGTTGCTACGACGCTAATACAAATTGCTGCTCCCATAACGCAAAGAGCATATCCGAAAATACCCACGATTCCTCCTTTTTCGCTCGCCCCTCTCAAGGCGACCAATATACATACCTATCATCAACTGAGCGTGGGCTCAGATGACTTCATCTTTTGTGCCGTTTGGCACCACAGTGTGGCAATGCCACCAACTAAGCGTTTTGCTTAGTGTTCAGACTCTACCAGCTGGATGTAGACAGTAGAGAGTAGGGTAAAAACGTATGCCTGAATGAAAGCAACAATAGTTTCTACCAAGTAAATGATAATCAACAGCAAGATCCAGAAAATCGAAAATCCTGCCTGGGCGGCTGTTGATGCAGAGAAGTTCTCAATTGCTGGCATAAAGTACATAGATGCAAGAATTGCAAACGTACCCATGACGATGTGACCTGCATACATGTTGCAGAACAGACGGACAGCCAGAGTAACCAGACGAAGGAATGTTGAGAAGACCTCAATAACCCAGATAACTGCTGCAATAACTGGATTAACGCCCTTTGGTGCAAGGCTCAAGATATAGCCGATAACACCCATCTTCTTTGCGCCTACATACATAAAGTATCCAAGGGAGCAAAGACCAAGAGCAGCAGTTACACCAATAGTACCGGTACCTGGGTGTGCGCCAGGAATAAGACCAATGATGTTATTAATCAAGATGAACATAAACATGGTGATCAAGAAGGGGAAGTGTGTGCGCCACGTTTCTCCAAGAGAAGCCTTGCAGACGTCATCTCTAATGTACTCAATCAGATACTCAACGCCGTTAACAAAGCGTCCCTTAGGGACAATGCTCTCTGCCTGCTTCTTCTTAAACCTGAAGCAGACAATCAGAAAAATCACAGCAGCGATTAAGAAATAGAAAATGTAGTTCGTGAAACCAAAGGTGGTGTTACCAACCAATGCGTGTGGCAAAAAACTTTCGAGCAGCTCGGCCATCTCTGCTGGCAACTGCGCAAGAACATCCACTCTGTCTCAACCTCCCCATACAATCTGCAACCATTTCAGATTGCCCGTCACTGCTCAGCATACTTGAAACGCAATGTAAGATGCCAAGAATATGCCACTTGGAGTATATTATCTACCACTCGGCGTGCATATTTGCGACGAACGGCGATACTAGCACTAAATGAATGCATGGTCACGATTACAAAATCAAATAATTGACTTATGCTCAAACTCTCACATTACTGACACATTTCGTGTTAGCTGCCGTTATTGTTTCATTCAACTATAACACTAATAAGCTGCTGTTACGTTGCTATTTTCTTGAGAAACACAGTTATGTCCAGGTAAAAATAGTCGTATCAATATCCCCTGGTATTCGCAAAGTTTTTGATATATGCCAACCGTTATTTCTTCTCGTAAAGTGATGATTTGAAAAAATGATCCAGTACACACGTTATGTGAGCGCTGGATCAAGTACTAACGTACGTATTCGCGACTATATTAATTTGCGAGAAGGACGAGGGACTCCTTACTTGGTACCGTAAATACGGTCACCTGCGTCGCCAAGGCCTGGGAGAATGTAAGCATTTGGACTCAGCTGACGGTCAACGGTGCAGGTGTAGAGGCGTACATCTGGGTCAAAGTCCAGAGTTGCCTTGACGCCCTCAGGGCAAGAAACAATGGTCAGGCAGCGAATATCCTTGACGCCAGCCTCACGCAGGAACTGAATAGCAGCAGTTAGAGAGCCGCCAGTTGCCAGCATTGGGTCAACAACCAGGCAGGTACGGTTCTCAATGTCTGCAGGGAACTTGCAGTAATACTGGTGAGGAAGATGGGTCTCTGGATCACGGTACATACCAACATGGCCAACGCGAGCGGATGGAACCAGCTCAAGAATGCCGTCAACCATACCAAGGCCAGCACGAAGAATTGGAATAATAGCAACCTTCTTACCAGCAATACGCTTAGCAGTCATGGTCTCAAGAGGAGTCTCTACCTCGACGTCCTCAAGTGGGAAGTCGCGCATGGCCTCATAGCTCTCAAGAATTGCAAGCTCGTTGACAAGCTCACGGAACTGCTTAGTGGTGGTTGTCTTGTCACGAAGAATGTGAAGCTTGTGCTGAACTAGTGGGTGGTCAACAACCGTAAGTCTGGACTCATCGTAATCTGCCATAATGCTCCCTCCAAGAGCTTGACCTGCGCTTTATTTGAATGTCTGCAACTATATCCTAGACGTACATTCCATGCAGGTTTGTGTATGTATTGCTTAGACAGCACCGTTTATGTGCTGTCTACTTACTCAGCGTCAACACCCTTAAAGTTAGGGTCATCCTCACGCATGATCTTCTCGACACGTCCAGTGTGGCGGCCACCTGCAAACTCGGTGCTCAGGAAGGTGTCCACAATAGCCTCGTTAACAGCAAGATCAGTGAATCGGCCAGATAGACCAATGACGTTTGCGTTATTGTGCTCGCGAGCAAGCTCTGCAAACTGAACAGTCTGAACAGGAGTAGCGCGAATACCAGGGACTTTATCAGCGGTCATGGCAATGCCAATGCCGGTGCCACAAATCAGAACACCGCGATCTGCCTTGCCTGCTGCGACTGCGCGAGCAACCTTATCTGCAAAATCAGGGTAATCAACACGATCGTCGTTTGCAGGACCAAAGTCCAAAACCTCGTGACCAAGCGACTTAATGTGCTCAATGATAGGATCTTTCTGGATAAAGCCAGCGTGATCGGAACCAACTGCAATACGCATACGCATCCTCCTCAGAAAATTCACTCCTATAGAGAGTACCGCATGCAGGCAAAAGCTGCAGCCAAAACACATAAAAGGGATAGGATTTTTTATCTATTTTGCAAATCCCGCAGTGGCGAGAATATCCTCGGTTGTAATAGCGCCTTCGCGCAAAATGCGCGGCTCATCGCCTGTACAGTCGACAATAGTAGACGCAATAGCAAGAGGTGCTGGACCTCCATCAAGCGTCAGATCCGCTTGCTCAACAAGGCCTGCCTCAAGACCACATCCATCAACTGCAGAAGGAGCTCCGTGCGTATTTGCGCTGGTAGTTGCCAGAGGAGTCCCTAGCTGCTCAGCGATCTGACACACAAGCGGCGAATTGGGCATGCGAAGCGCAATGGTCCTGTTATCTGGCAAGACGTACTCATCAGGAACGTTCTCTGATGCGGTAACCACCAGCGTAATAGCTCCTGGACAATAGGCTTCTACCAGCTTATTTGCCCAGTCATGTGTGATGTGCGTATACTTCTGCAGGTCAGATTTACTGCCCACAAGCCAGGGAAGCGTCTGCGTTGAAGGACGCTGCTTAATCTCAAAGATGCGCTTATGACCTGGGTTTTGAGGAGTAGCAGCTGCACCAATGCCATAGACAGAATCGGTGGGCATAATAAGCACGCCGCCACGACGCGCTACCTCAACAGCTAAAGAAACTACAGATGCATCCGGATTCATCTGATCAACTTTGATGTACTCACCCATAAAACCCTCGACTCATTGTTGTGTGCTGCACGGTGTTGTGTACTGTGCGGCGTTGTGTGCTGCGCGGTGATATGCGTTACACAGATCTTCTCGCCAGGCGTTTGAAGTGCTACTTTGCTAGATGCGCCACAAGAATGCGCGGCCTGTGCGTCAGATCTTCTTTGACCTCAACGGACTCCCACACTCCCTGCTGCTCAGCAAGGTGTGCTGCCTTATCCAGGTGCCCCTCGTAGAGCTCAACGCAGAGCATACCACCAGGTAGAAGCATATGCGGAGCAGCCTCAAGCAACCTCCTGTAGACGTCCAAACCGTCCTCTCCCCCGTCAAGCGCCAGCTCAGGCTCAAAGCCCTTGACCTCGGCAGGAACTTCCTGCTCAAGCACGCTTGTAGGAATGTAAGGCGGATTAGACACCAATACCGAGAAGGACTGTGCAAGCTCAGCGGGTACGCCTTCTACCAGGTCGCACTCGATGAGCTCCACACGCTCCTGGAGGTCCAAGGCGTCTCTGTTGCGAGTTGCCAGCGCAATTGCCTTAGGAGAAAGGTCCGTGGCGTAGACGTGTGTCTGTGGGCGCTCAGTGGCAATAGAGAGCGATATGCAGCCCGTTCCAACGCCAACCTCAAGTACACGCACTTCTCCGTTAGCGTTTGGAGTTGCTGCATCAACGCCTTCGAGCGCAACGTCTACCAGCACTTCTGTCTCTGGCCGTGGGATAAGCACGCCTGGCTCACACGTAAGCACCAGGTGCCTAAAGGGCATCTCGCCCGTCACGTACTGAAGCGGCTCGCCATCTGCACGGCGCTTAATAGCCTCACGCATGCGAGCGCGCTCATCCGCAGAAAGCGGCTTGTCAAAGTTGGTGTAGAGCTGAACGCGAGAAAGGCCTGTCACTGCGGACAGAAGCCATTCTGCAGAAAGACGTGGATGCTCATCACCCTTCTTTTCCAGGTGCTGAGTAGTCCACGTCAAAATTTTCTGGATTGTCCAAACTTCATCTGTCATGAAGTTTGCGCCTTAGACAGCCTGAGCGAGTTTCTCGGCACGCTCCGCTGCAGCAAGAGCCTCAATAACGGATGGCAGCGTATCGCCAAGAAGAACGCCGTTGTAGGTACCGTTAAAGCCAACGCGGTGGTCGGTTACGCGGTCCTGTGGCTGGTTGTATGTGCGGATCTTCTCGGAACGTGCGCCATGACCAATCTGGGAAAGACGCTCTGCGCCCTGCTCAGCCTGCTGACGCTCAAGCTCCATCTCGTAAAGGCGGGCACGAAGCATCTGCATGCAGACCTCGCGGTTCTGAATCTGAGAACGCTGGTCCTGAGACTGAACAACGGTATTTGTTGGCAGGTGAGTAATACGAACTGCGGAATACGTGGTGTTAACACACTGACCGCCAGGTCCGGATGCGCAGTAGGTATCAATACGCAGGTCCTCCTGGTTGATCTGAATATCAATCTCGTCAGCCTCTGGGAGAACTGCAACGGTTGCGGTTGAGGTCTGGATACGGCCCTGAGACTCAGTCTTAGGAACGCGCTGAACGCGGTGAACACCGGATTCATACTTCATAACTGAATAGACCTTATCGCCAGTGACCTTAAACTCAATAGTCTTAAAGCCACCTGCCTCAGAAGGTGAGCTGGACAGAACCTCTGTCTTCCAACCACGAGCCTCGGCAAAGCGCTCATACATCTTGAAGAGATCGCCTGCAAAAATCGCTGCCTCATCGCCACCAACACCAGCACGAATCTCAACGATTGTGTCCTTCTCGTCATTTGGATCGCCTGGGATCAGCATGACCTTGATCTCATCCTCAAGCTGAGGAAGCATCTCTTCATTAGCAGCAATATCTTCCTGCAACATCTCTTTTTCTTCTGGATCAGAAGTGGCGTTGAGAAGCTCTTTTGCAGCCTCAATGTCATCGAGGGCAGTGATGTACTTATTGGCGTGAGCAACCAAGTCCGCCTGATTAGAGTGCTCTTTTGCTACGCGAGCATACTCTTTTGGATCAGAGACAACGGCTGGGTCTGCAAGCTTTTGCTCAAGCTCAGCATAGGCCTCAACGATTTTTTCTAGCTTGTCACGCATTCTTGCTCCTAAGATAAGTGCCTCGTGCGCGCTTGGCTTATGAGCCTGTAGCCAAACTGTTGCACAAGCTGCTTGCGAGGTGAGATTTCAACTAAAGAAGTGTACCACCACTAGGCGATTTTTAAACCGATACCTCGCTATCTGCACAGGATGAGGGTACACAAGTTACGTAATTGTGAGAAAATTACAGCAGGTTCATACGGTAATGAGGCGCTATGACTTCTAAAGACAAAACTTCACAACCAGATAACACGCCTGCTGCAGAGGACATCTCCTCTGATCAGAAGACCCTTGATGCTCAGGCCGTTGAGGCAGCTGACGCTGATGGCGAGAAAACCGACGAGCTTGAAGAGGTCACCGACCCTATTGCTGCTGATATGGCTGCTGCTGACGAAGACTACATCATGGAAGTTGTCAGCCCTATCTTTCCTGGTCTAGACGAAGACGGCGAAGAGGACGAGGATGACTCAGCTTCAGATGAAGACTCTTCTGAAAACGATGCAGACAGCACAACTGACCTGGAGAAAATCGTAAACGATGCAGCTCTAACGCAAGATCTTTCTGCGGTAGAAGCTCGCCTCAAAGAGCTTGAAGAGAGCGCCCACGAACACTCAGAGGCCAAAACCGCCGAAGTTCCTTCCAAAAGCGCTACTAGCGCGAGTGATGCAGCGTCCGACGATGATGCAACCTCTATAAAAGATGTTGCTGATACGTTCTCAAGCTATCTTCGCAGTAGGCGTCGTGCGCTTTTTAGGTTTGTACGCCGCTACAGCTTGCTTTCTGGCATTCTTGCACTCTTAAGTCTTGCCCTTTTATCTGCGGTTATCGTCTTCTTTATTCGCGTGAGCAACGTTCCTTCAACAGATACTGTTATCGCTGACGCTCGCACACGAGCCGAAGCCCCAGCTTGGACTCCGGGCGAGTATGACGCTGATGAGTCCTTACTCCTTACGGGCATTGAAGTTGTTTCTCGCACCAGAAGTACCACGGCAATCTCCAGCGATGCTGCTCAGTTTGGCGCCACAGGCTACGCCAACTCTGTCGTACGCCTTACCTACACGGGTAACGCAATTGCTGCCACAAAGATTTCCAAGTTAGGATACGCAAATACCCAGGGCTGGAACGCTATTGGTGACGAAGAGACCCAATCTGTCACCTACCAGGCAACTTCAGGTGTTTCCACAACAAAAGTCCTTGATGCCATCGGCGATGTACTAGCCAAGCTTGATGAAAAAAATCCAAACGAAGCTATTTCTTATAGCTCGCAGTTCTCTGGTGCAACGTTTACTGTTCTTGATGCGGGTTTTGATCGTGAACAGCAGACTTGCTGGGTAAGAATGTCAGGTGTTTCGCCAACCTTCTATGGCTCGCTCACCTGCGATATTACGGCTTCATTTACGTTTGATGCCTCTACGGGCACCTGGTCGCTCGACACAGTCAGCCCCTCGGCAGGACTTAAGTACGACTACAGCGGACTGGTGGGAACGTGGAAGGGCACCTTTGTTAGCTGTGAAGCCAGTAGCGGCAGTCCTTGTTACGCTGGCAGAACTAATCCTTTAACGCTGACCGTAACGTCTGCAGGTTTTTCTCGTGATCAGCTGGTACTTACGGGTACCGCAGAGGGTGTTGTCCACAACCATGGAGCGCTTAACACCTCGTACCGTTGGTATCCAGGTGACACTGAGTTCAAGAACGCATCTGTCTCTCTGACTACTTCTGGAACCATCGGAGATCAAATTCAGGTTTCTGGAGTGGTAGATGTAACCAATGCAAGTCTGGATGCTCATTCTGCTTCTAGCACGGCTCTCACCACAGCTCAAAAACCACAGTTGAAGGTCACTTTTGATATTGCCAACAGAAGCGTTGTGGCTCAGCTTATTTCCACCCACACGGAAAACGGTCAGACAGTCACCTTTACTGATACGTATCAGCTCTCCAAAGAGTAAAAATAATCCCGTCAGGCCAAGTCGTTCCTGACGGGATTTCTATCATCAAATTACGAGAAGCACAGAGGCCGTTTACTCCGCTTTATCTTCTTCTTTGTCAGCGGCTTCTTCGTTGTTCTTCTCGCCCTTATGCATGCGTCCACGAACAATTCCCACAATTGTGGGGATGATCGAGACCGCAACAATTCCTACAATCAGCAGCTCAAAGTGCTCCTGAACTACAGGGATACCGCCAAAGAAATAGCCGAGAAGTACAAACATCGTGGACCA
>CAUTOT010000021.1:0-13698 GCA_963539765.1 uncultured Atopobium sp.
GGCGGTTATTGTTGATCTTGAGCTGCTGAACTCTATTCCAACTCCCCTCTTGCAAGATAGTTGCGGAGAGCTTATTAAATACGGCGTTCTTTCTGGACATGAGCTCTTCAATAAAATCTCTCTGGCGAGAAACCCCATGCAAGTCATCGACGTGCCGCATAGGCAAGAACTCATTCAAGCGTGTATCGAAATAAAAAAATCAATCGTTGAAGCAGACTTCAAAGAAGCAGGGTCTAGAAAATTGCTCAATCTGGGCCATACACTTGGCCATGCTATTGAGACGCTCAGCAACTTTGAACTTGGACACGGCTCCTGTGTTGCTGCTGGAACCTCCATGTTGGCAAAAGCCTGTTCCAAGCTTGGTCTTTGTTCTGTTGAAGACGCTAAGAACATCGCCACGCTCACACAAGCTTATAACCTTCCTACCAGCACTTTATTTACTGCCGATGAGCTTTATAACGCAGCACTTCATGACAAGAAAAGCCACGCAGATTCAATTGATATGGCGCTTATCTATGGCATTGGTGATGTTCGCATTGAGCGCAAATCATTTACAGAACTTAAACAGCTGATTGAGCTAGCAAAAGAAGACTAACGTCCTAGACGCTCCAACTCTTCTGCAAGCTTACGTACTGACTGTTTTAGAGCAGTCTTGTCTTCAGCTAAGATATCGTTTTTGTTGAAGATGCCGTTAGCAGTTCCTACATAGGCATAACCACCAGTAAATACTTCAGCAATAGTATCTGTTGTAACGCCACCAACCGCCATAAGCGGTAAGTTTCCTAAAGGCTCGCATACCTTTTTGGCGTATCCATAACTAACCTCATTTGCGGGAAATACTTTGACAATATCTGCACCAAGAGCAAATGCATGAGCAATCTCTGTTGGCGAAAACGCTCCCGGAACACTTAAAATCTCATGCTCTTTGCAGTAGTCAAACATCTCTTCAGAGAACAGTGTTGGTGCTAAAACAAACATGGCGCCAGCTTTATGAGCCGTCTGAAGATCTTCAAGAGTAAGCACGGTACCAGCGCCGATATTGATATCAGAGCTATATTCACTGGACAGCTTCTGAATTAACGAAGCAGCTTCTGGAGTGTTCATGGTTACTTCAACGTTATGTACAGGAGAATCAACAAGAACCTCAACGACAGCTTTAACCTGATTGTACGTATAGCCACGTAAAACCTGAGTTACGGCGCTAAAAGGCTTATTCACTTGCTTCCTCCTTTAATCTTCAAACAATTTTAACCATATCCTTCTCTGACACTCAACTGCGGTATTCTTACATCAAGCAATTAGTTACGGAGCGTGTGAAAAATGGATGTTTCAATAACTCCTCATGATTTGTTTGGAACGGTAGAAGCCATCCCGTCAAAATCATGCGCTCATCGCGCGCTCATCTGCGCTTCATTTGCAAACGGCACTACCAACATTACCTGTCCTTACATCTCAGAGGACATTCAAGTAACTGTTGATTGTCTTAAAGCTTTAGGCACCACTATCGCTAGAACTAAACAGGGATTTAGAGTTGTCCCTGCAAAAGAGCAAAATCGCCCTCAAAACGTGCAACTTAACTGCAAAGAATCTGGCACAACGCTCAGGTTTTTACTCCCCCTTCTGGGCGTGCTAAACGTAAACGCCACAATTTCTGCAGAAGGAAGACTCTTTTCTCGACCCCTAGAGCCGCTTGTCTCAGAACTCTCTGCCCATGGTATGTCTTTTAGCTGGCAAGACGAGAAGACCCTTGAGGTTTCGGGCCAGCTTACTAATGGTTTATTTAAGCTACCAGGAGATATTTCTTCTCAATTTATTTCTGGACTTTTGCTGTCATTGCCTTTGTTAAACGAATCTTCATCACTACAGATTACAGGGTCCATCCAGTCAAAAGACTATCTGGCTATCACAGAACAAGTATTGAGAGACTTTGGCATCACCACTGAATTTGATGCAAAGAATGCCACCTATACCATTGAACCTCAACACTACGTTTGTCCAGGCGTTTATTCAATCGAAGGAGATTGGTCAAACGCTGCGCCATGGCTTGCCGCAGGAGCAATTGGGCAAGGCGTAGAGGTCACAGGGCTCTCCATGCAAAGTGTCCAGGGAGATAGAGCTATCTTAGCCGCGTTATCGCTTGTGGGCGCACGTGTTTCTCGCCATCAAAAAGGTGCAGCTTGTATGATGGATCACCTGCGACCGTTTACCATTTCTGTCTCCGAAGTGTGCGATCTTGCTCCGGTACTTGCTGCATTAGCTGCGTTTATCCCTGGAACAAGTAGACTTACCAATATTCAGCGCCTTCGTCTTAAAGAGTCCGACCGCGTTCAAAGTATCTGCAGCGTACTTAGGGCATTTGGTGTGACCGTTGAGCTCTCTGACGATCAAACGGAGCTTATTATCACGGGAGGAAAACAGCCCGTCAGCTGCATTGTGGACTCGTGTAATGATCATCGCATTGTGATGATGGCAACTATTTTGGCTTCGTATGCAACGGGTCCTGTCATAATCACTCATGCCGAGGCAATCAATAAGTCGTATCCGCTCTTCTTTGAGCACTTTAAGCAGCTCGGTGGTGTCTGCCGTAGTATGGAGGCATAAATGATGACCTCAACTTTTGGGACAACAGTAAAAGTATCTATTTTTGGCGAGTCTCATGCTCCAAAAATCGGCTGCACCATTGAAGGTTTACCTGCTGGTTTTGCCGTTGACTTAGCAGCTCTCAAGACATTCCTTCAAAGAAGATCCTCGTCGCATCCGTGGGATACTCCGCGTAAAGAGGCTGACAATCCACAGTTTATCTCTGGAATTTCAGCAGAAGGCATTCTAGATGGCTCCCCGCTCACGGCAAAGCTACCTAACACACACGTTCGTCCACAAGATTACGCAGCTACAAAGCTTGTCCCACGACCAGGACATGCCGATTTCTCTGCCTGGGCAAAATGGGGAGACTCGTACAAGCAAACGGGTGGAGGACATTTTTCCGCCCGTCTAACCGCCCCTCTCTGCATTGCGGGAGGAATAGCGCTCCAGATTTTGCGAGCTCAGGGCATAACTATTGCAGCTCACGTTCTCAAAATAAAGGACGTCAGCGATACTCCCCTTGAGCTCGTAGACAACTCACTTGAGGCCAATAAGCTACTTGCTTACCAAATGGATCAGCTGCTCCAAGCTGATCCTCAAGCGCTTCCTTTCCTTGATGCCCAAGCTGGCGAGAAAACCAGCGCACTCCTTACGCAGCTGCGCTCAGAGAAAAATACTGTTGGCGGCAGCATAGAATGTGTGGCAACGGGTGTTCCTGCAGGTATTGGGCGCCCTCATTTCCATGGGCTTGAAAATACCATCTCTGCTGCAGTCTTTGGTGTTCCCGCTGTTAAAGCCATTGAATTTGGTAGCGGCATGAATGTTGCAAATTTACTTGGCTCTGAGAATAACGATGCTTACGAAGTACGTAACAGCTCCGTTGTGCCAACCACCAATCATGCTGGAGGTATTCTGGGTGGTATTTCAACAGGAGCTCCCATCTGGTTTAGATGTGCGTTAAAACCTATCTCGAGCATTGGCCTACCACAGAACTCGGTAAACCTTCAAACTATGGAACCAGAGCAGCTTGTTGTTCAGGGCAGACATGATGTAACTGCGGTTTTGCGTGCCGTGCCCTGCGTTGAAAGCGCTTTTGCACTAGCCCTTCTCGACACTTTATATTCCTGGCCCTCTGAGCAGAACGGATATCACAATGACTAATCAACTAGAGTTGCTTCGCCAGGAAATCGATTCAATTGATGCGCAAATCTTTGACCTCTTTGAGCAAAGGATTGCGGTTGCCAAACAAATTGGTGCTTACAAAAAAGAGCATGAACTTACTGTTCTTGATTTCTCAAGAGAAAATGCCAAAAGAGACCAGGTTAAAGCCTCTGTTTCTAATGAACTTACACCGTATGCTTTAGAGTTGCTTGAGGTTTTGATGAAGGCTGCAAAAGCAGTTCAGGAGTCATCTCATGAGCTCTAAAACTGAGCAACAAGCCTCAAGTAACCCTACAGCTCCCTTTGCTCCTTTTGGGCTTATTGGCGAGAAACTCTCTCATAGCTGGTCGGCAGAAATTCATGAAAAGCTAGGCTCGTTTCCCTACCAACTCCATGAGCTTTCTGCTTCGGAGCTAAAGGACTTCCTTAAACACCAATCTTGGCGTGGCTTGAACGTTACCATCCCTTACAAAAAGAATGCCTGCGCTCTTGCGGACTCAGTTTCTGAGGATGCTCAAGCTATTGGAGCGGCAAATACACTGGTAAAAGATACAAATGGGCTCATAACTGCAGACAACACAGATGTGTATGGCTTTGAGTATCTAATTAAAAGTCTCAAGGTCAGCTTGAACCAAAAGAAAGCGATAGTTTTAGGAGCCTTTGGCGGTGCTGGCCAGGCAGTTTGCTATGCACTTAAAAAAGGTGGCGCGTATGTTGTGGGAGTCTCCAGAAACCCTCAAGTAAGCTCTTCATTTGTTGACCGTGCAATTACGTACGACCAGCTTCAATCCCACTATGACTCTGATCTTCTTGTCAATGCAACACCGGTGGGAATGTCTCCTCACGCTGGCATCTCTCCTCTTACCAAAGAGGAACTAGCTTTATTTACGTCCCTGCAATGCGTGATTGATCTTATCTATAATCCGCTACGCTCTCAGCTTCTTTTAGATGCAGAAAGCCTCGGAATACTCAATGCAAATGGTTTAAAAATGCTGGTGGCTCAAGCAGCCAAAGCAAGCTCGCTCTTTTTGGGACAGGAAGTACCAGACTCTCAGATAGAAAATATCTCGCGTGAACTCCATGCTTCAAAAGAAAACATTGTGCTTATCGGCATGCCTGGTGTAGGAAAGACATCTACAGGAGAAGCACTTGCAAAGCTTCTAAATCGCCCCTGGATAGACACAGATCTTCTCATCAAACAGAAAGCTCATTGTGACGCGTCAACCTATCTACAAACACACGGAGAAGCAGCGTTTAGACATCTAGAGCATGAAGTAATTCAAGAGATTTCCAGCATGAGTGGTGTGGTGATATCTTGCGGAGGCGGTGTGGTTGTCACCCCTTCAAACTACCAGCTCCTCCGCCAAAATGGAAAGCTAGTCTACCTAACTCGTCCCCTTGAGCAATTGGCTATTGCGGGAAGACCACTCTCACAAAGTGTTGGCGTACAAGAGCTTGCTGCAGAGCGGTTGCCTCTCTACGAAGCATGGACTGATATAACTTTTTCCTGCCTTGGTAGTCCGGACGCAGATGCCAAAGGTCTTCTCGCCATAGCATTTAAATAACAGAAAACGTTTACAGTTATTTTTCAACCGTTCACCGGACGGCCAAGAGACTTTGGATATAGGCACGTTAAAGCCCCTATACTTATACTTCGTAGGTTTGTATTCAGAAAACTTCAAGGAAGTTACGTCCAGTCAAACAGTTAAATGTTTGATGTTCGGTCGTATTTGGGGAGATATCCGATGGACAGCAATGCTATTGCTCACGAGATTCTTAATGCAATAGGCGGTTCAAAAAACTTAACGCACAACGAAGTATGCATGACGCGACTTCGTCTTTCTATTGATGATATGACGCTTATCGACCATGAACAGTTAGCCACTGCCACTGGCGTTCTTGGCATTGTGGGAAAGGGATCAAACGGCCTTGAGGTAGTTTTTGGTCCCAATCTTGTTAGCCAGGTAAACGATGCCCTTAATCACATTTTGGGTGAGCCAGAAAAGACTTTTTGTTCGTTAGATGAGAAGCGAACAGATCTTCCCACTCAGCACAACGAAGAGGTGGATGAGCTAATCTCTTTGCTTACTCAAAAAAATACCCTTGATCAAGACGAAGAAGACTTTGACAGTCTTGCCTCTGACTTAGACGCAGACGACTTTGAAGACAACTATGAGGATGACCTCGACGCTCCTCGCCTACTCATAATCAACGGCCCAAACATCAACATGCTGGGCATTCGTGAGCCAGAGATTTATGGAAAAGCTGACTACAGAACCCTTATAGAGACTTGTAAGGAAGAAGCCCTCTCTCAAGGTTTCTCTGATTGTGTGTGTTATCAATCAAACCATGAGGGTGATCTAGTTGATGCAATCCAGGACGCCTTGGGCAGCTATGACGGCATTATCATCAATCCTGCCGCCTATACACACACCTCAGTTGCCCTGCTTGACGTGGCACTAGCCGTGCAAATTCCCATGATTGAGGTGCATCTTACCGACATCTCTACCAGAGAAGACTTTAGGCGCATTTCTTATATAAAAGATGCCTGCTTTGCTACAGTTACTGGTAAAGGAATTGACAGCTACAGAGAAGCAATCCAACTGATGGCGGCTCATCTCAAAGATGAAGCATAGCCAGTTGCTTATAGCCATTTGGCGAGAAACACAAGCCTGCTGTAATGCTAAATTGCAGCAGGTTTTTTATGCACACGTAAGTACATCTGACTCGGTTATCACCATATCTACGGCAACATCAAATGCTGTATGAGGAAGCGTTGTCCGAATCAAATTTTGCTGGTAAGCAAGACAAATTTTCTTGCCAGGGTACGTAGACAAGAACCGGTCATAAAAACCAGCACCATAACCCAAGCGATACCCTTTTGTATCAACAAGAAGTGCTGGAACAATGCAAATCGAATTGTTCATATGGTTTTCTGTTAAAGCGGATAGGTCTTTTGATGGCTCAAGCAAATTAAAAGGAGCTGGCACAAGCTGATCTAATGAAGTGATGGCAACAAACTCTAAACGATGTCCAGGTAAGCAGCGAGGCACCGCCACCGTTTTTCCATCACGTAGAGCACACTCAATAAACATCCTGGTAGAAACTTCAGATGAGACAGAAACATACGTTAAAACAGTAGTTGCCTCTGCATATTCGGAGGTCGCAAGAAGTTTCTGAGTAATGCAATCATCAAGCACACATCTCTCTTGCTCAGAAAGAGTTTCTCTTGCTGCTAGACGTTCTTCTCGCAAGCGTTGTTTTTCTGTTGCTACAGTATTCATGAAGCCTCCCCTATAGCTAAGAATAACAACAATTTTGTGGACATTTGGAGAAGAAACAGACACCTGTCGCAATAAATGTGACTAATTCTCAACAATTTTTATATAGCTTTTTATTTAGCAATTTCCTGACCTGCGCAAATGTAAACCTTTTCTAACTTGTCAAAATATTGCGTATTTGTCGCTTGTTTGGCACTACATATTGAGTAAAGTTAGAGGTCGCAACTAATATTTGACGTCATTTGTCCAAAGACATACCTGCTGTCAAAATTAGTCTCAAGATTGCTATTTGTAAACTGCTGAGCGGCCATGCTCCACTCAACACGCTCAGCATGAACATGGACTCAAAAATCCATGTAAAAAGGAGTGTGTTATGCAGGAAACACCAGCACAGGAGGCTTGGGACGGCTTTGTCGGTGGTAACTGGCAAAAAGCAATTGACGTCCGAGACTTCATTCAGAGGAATTACACCCCTTACGATGGCGATGATTCCTTCCTCGCTGGTCCAACTGAGGCTACTACAAAGCTTTGGGCGGATGTTATGGATCTCTTTGCTCAAGAGACCGCAAACGGTGGCGTACTTGATATGGATACCAAGCAGGTTTCCACTATCACTTCCCACGAGGCTGGGTACATTGATAAGCCGCTTGAGCAGATTGTTGGCCTTCAAACTGACAAGCCACTAAAGCGCGCCCTTATGGTAGACGGTGGCATTCGTATGGCAATGGCTGCTTGCAAGGCCTACGGCTACGAGGTTGACCCAGAGATTGTTGACTTCTACACCTATCGTCGCAAGACTCACAACGCTGGCGTTTTTGATGTCTACACCGAGGACATGCGTAAATGCCGTCACTCCCACATCATTACCGGTCTGCCTGACGCATACGGCCGCGGCCGCATCATCGGCGACTACCGTCGCGTTGCTCTCTACGGTGTTGACGCCCTTATCGCCGATAAGACAAATCAGAAAAATGGCACCGGCACCGTCATGGACGAGAAGACCATTCGTCACCGCGAGGAGCTCTCCGAGCAGATTCGTGCTCTTAAGGAGCTCAAGCAGCTTGGTGAGATTTACGGTTTTGATTTGAGCCGCCCTGCCGAGAACTTCAAAGAGGCTGTTCAGTGGCTCTACCTGGGATATCTTGCTGCTGTTAAAGAGCAGAATGGTGCTGCAATGTCCATTGGCCGTAACACCACCTTCCTGGACATCTATGCAGAGCGCGATCTTGCTCGTGGCACCTTCACTGAGTCCGAGATTCAGGAGATTGTTGACCACCTGGTTATGAAGCTTCGTATGGTTAAGTTTGCTCGTACTCCTGAGTACAACGAGCTCTTCTCTGGAGACCCTCAGTGGGTAACTGAGTCCATTGGTGGCATTGGCATTGATGGCCGCTCTATGGTTACCAAGTCCTGCTTCCGCTGGCTCCACACCCTTGAAAACATGGGTACCAGCCCAGAGCCTAACCTGACTGTTCTGTGGTCTACTAAGCTTCCTGTAGGCTTCAAGCGCTACTGCGCAAAGATTTCTATTACCACCAGCTCTATCCAGTACGAAAATGACGATCTTATGCGCGTCTATCATGGTGATGACTACGCAATTGCTTGCTGCGTCAGCTCCATGCGTGTTGGTAAAGAGATGCAGTTCTTTGGCGCTCGTGCAAACCTTGCTAAGTGCCTGCTTTACGCAATCAATGGTGGCCGTGACGAGAAGACCGGCGAACAGATTGGTCCTAAGTACCGTGCAGTTGAGGGTGAGTACCTTGATTACGACGATGTCTTCTCCAAGTATATGGACATGATGCACTGGCTTGCAGGCGTTTATGTCAACGCTCTTAACGCAATCCACTACATGCATGACAAGTACAGCTATGAGCGCATCCAGATGGCTCTGCACGACGAGCATGTTCATCGCTGGTTTGCAACAGGCATCGCTGGTCTTTCTGTTGTTGCTGACTCCCTCTCTGCAATCAAGTACGCAAAGGTAAGGGTTGTCCGCGATGAGACCGGCCTTGTTACCGACTACGTTACTGAGGGTGACTTCCCTAAGTACGGTAACGATGATGACCGTGTTGACACCATTGCTCATGACATCGTTGAGATTTTCATGAACATGATTCGCCAGAACCACACTTACCGTGATTCTGTCCCAACCACTTCTATCCTGACCATTACCTCTAACGTTGTATATGGTAAGGCTACCGGCAACACCCCTGACGGCCGTCGTGCGGGCGTTCCTTTTGCTCCTGGCGCTAACCCAATGCACCACCGCGATACTCACGGTGCTGTTGCATCCCTGGCATCCGTTGCTAAGCTTCCATTCAACGACGCACAGGATGGTATTTCCAATACCTTCTCAATCATTCCTAACGCTCTTGGCAAGGGCTCTGACGTCTACTTCCATGGCAGTGAGCTTGACCTTGAGCACATCGACTTCTCTGATATGAATCTTGATATTCAGATTGAGAACAAGATTGATTGTGCCTGTGAGGCAGATCCATCCGCAGCTGAAGGTGCTGAGGATCGTAAATAATAAGCCCTGGCGAGAAGATCTATCTACACGTTTCTTCTCGCCAACAAACTCGTAAGGAGAAACACATGCAGTCCAACGAAGTAGCTTCCGAGCAGATTGACAACCTGGTAAACATGATTGATGGCTATGCCGAGAAGGGCGGTCATCACCTCAACGTTAACGTTTTTACTAAGGACACTCTTCTTGATGCTCAGGCACACCCAGAGAAGTATCCTCAGCTGACCATTCGCGTTTCTGGTTACGCTGTTAAGTTCAACTCTCTTACCAAAGAGCAGCAGGACGACGTTATTTCTCGTACCTTCCACGACGCTCTCTAAGGATTTTTATCCATGTCCTGTTCTGATGCACACATGGATCTCAATGACCCGCTCACAGTTTGTGGGCGGGTCCACTCTATTGAGACCTTTGGTACTGTAGATGGTCCTGGAACTCGCCTGGTTGTGTTTACTCAGGGATGCCCCATGCGCTGCGCCTATTGTCACAACCCAGATACCTGGCAATTTGGCATTGGAACAGAAACGTCAGTGAGAGAAATCCTTTCTACTTTTAACCGTAATAGAGCTTTTTATAAAAACGGTGGAATTACGGCTACTGGTGGAGAACCGCTTGCTCAACCAGAGTTTGTTGGAGCTCTTTTTGAGGCAGCGCATAATGATCCTCGTGGGCGTATTCATACTTGTCTTGATTCTTCTGGCGTCGCATACAATCCAGATACTCCAGAGAAATTTGAGCGCGTGCTTGATAACACTGATTTAGTGCTTCTTGATATCAAGCACTCTGATCCAAAGGGTCACATAAGTCTTTGTGAAGTTGGCTCAGAAAGACCGCTTGCGTTTGGCGATGAGCTTAATCGTAGAGGTATTAAAGTTCTTATCAGACATGTTGTAGTACCCGGCATTACTGATTCAGCAGAAGAGCTTGCGGGTGTTGGTGGGATTATTGCCCACTGGGATAATGTAATTGGATTAGATGTACTTCCCTATCATGTGATGGGTGTAAAAAAGTACGAAGAGCTGGGCATTCCTTACAAGCTTTCTGGTACTCCTGCTATGGACGGAAAAAAGATTCCAGAGCTGCGCAAGCAAGTCCTTATCGCCCGTTCCCTTGAACGCAAACAGCTTGGAAAGCAGTAGATGTTATATGTCATACTCGATACAATGACTTCTAACGTCACACCAAATATTTTCTATTAATTTGAGCTTTTCCTTTAATTTAAAACGAACTTATAAAATTGTTACTTGCCCATCTTGGTGACAAATAAAATAATTAAAACAATTAACAAAAGTAATATCCAAAAAGAAGGTTGAAGTAATATTCCTACTAGCGGAAACTCCATTCCAAGAATCATAGTACCCCACCCAACTATCTTCCATTTTTCATAATTTCTTCTAGATTACCTGAGTAATCTATAGATAATTTTTATTATATATACTGCATGATAAATTCATATAATTCCGTAAACGCATTAAAAATACCGCTTACAGAAATTAGGGCAGATGGAAATTAAGGCTGATAAAATTAAAGATTGTGTGAGGAAAATACTTTTATTGAAATAAAATAATGAAAGCAAAAATTTGAGATTAACAAGGAGTCACTATGCCAAATGAGGGCAGTTATGAAGCAGCTGTACGCCGTTCTGATGAAATCCAGGCGGATTTAGCCGAGCATGCAGGAAAGTACAACATGCTTACTGGTGACCGTCCTACCGGAAGACTTCACCTTGGTCATTACTTTGGCACTATTGTTGAGCGCGTAAGACTCCAAAATCTTGGTGTTCATACCAATATTATTATTGCTGACTACCAGGTCATTACAGACAGAGACACCACTGAGCATATTGCAGACAATGTCTACAATATGGTTATTGATTATCTGGCCTGCGGAATTGATCCAGAGAAAACCATGATTTTCACGCATTCTGCAGTCCCAGCTCTCAATCAGCTCATGTTGCCGTTTCTCTCGCTTGTTACCGAGTCTGAGCTTCATAGAAATCCAACCGTTAAGGCAGAGCAGGAAGCATCTGGCCATGCCCTCACCGGTCTTCTCCTCACCTATCCTGTCCACCAGGCATGTGACATTCTTTTCTGTAAAGGAAATGTTGTTCCTGTTGGTCGCGATCAGCTGCCTCACATTGAGATTACTTCTAAGATTGCTCGTCGCTTTAACGAGCGCTACGGCAAGGTGTTCCCAGAGGTTTCTGGTCTTCTCACCTCTACCCCATTGATTCCAGGTCTTGATGGCCGCAAGATGAGCAAGTCTTATGGCAATGCTATCTCGCTTTCTATGACAGCCGAAGAAACTGCCAAGCTTATTAAGAAGTCCAAGACTGACTCAGAACGCATGATTACCTTTGACCCAGACAATCGTCCTGGCGTTTCTGCGCTTCTCACCACTGCTGGTATTTGTACTGGTCGTGATCCAAAAGAGATTGCTGACGAGATTGGCATGGGCGGCGGCGGAGCACTCAAGGCTTACGTTATCGATGCTGTTAACACCTACTTTGAGCCAATTCGTCAGAGGCGCGCAGAGTTTGCAGCTCAGCCAGATCTTATTCGCGATATCCTCCACGACGGAAACGCTCGTGCAAACGTTATTGCTAACGCCACGCTCGACGAGGTTCGCGAAGCCATGGGAATGGTCTACTAAGTGTCTGAACTCACCTTACATGTTGAACGTATGAGCTATGGCCCAGACGCTATTTCTCATACATCAGAAGGTAAAACAGTCTTTATCTCTGGAGGCGCCGTCCCTGGAGATACCGTCAGTGTACAGATTACTGAGGATACAGACAGGTTCTCTCGCGCACAACTTGTAAAGGTCTTGGAAACATCTGCGTTTAGAGAGCCTCATCCCAATCCCTTTGTGGCGCTCACGGGTGCCACTCCTTGGGGCAACATTGTCTACGAGCAACAACTTGTCGAGAAACGCAACGGCATAGTCTCTGCTCTTGAACGCATTGGGCACTTTTCACACGACGATGTCTCTGAACTGGTAAAAGATATTGTTTCCCCTGGTGAGCCATGGGGATACCGAAATAAAATTGAACTTGCATTTAAGCGCAGTGGCAATAAAACCCTGGTAGGCATGTATGCGCCTAATGGGCAAGATATTGTTCGCATTAAAGACTGTCCGCTTTTGGATAAGAGCAACCAGAAGGCAGTTGGCGCTGTAAGCGGTGCTCTCTCCTATCTCTCGGGCTCTCACGAGCTTGATATAGAGCGTATTGGCATCAGAGTGTCTAGACGCACTAAAGAACTTGAAGTGGCGCTCTGGACCGCTCCGAGCGGCTTCCCACGCGCGCAAGTGGCTCGCGTTTTGAGTGACGCAGTAAAAGCAACGAGTGTTGTTCGTGTTATGACCAAGGGTCCTAGTAAAGCACGCCGTGTTGTAGGCGTTGAGCGCCTGAGTGGCACCGGCTCATGGAGCGAACTGATTGACGGCCAAAAGATGCAGCTTTCTGCTCCTTCTTTTTTCCAGGTCAATACCAAGGGTGCCGAGAAACTCGTTGAGCTTGTGCTCTCTGGTTTGGATGTTCAGCCAGATGACGAGGCAATGGATCTTTACTGTGGAGCAGGAACCTTTACGCTTCCTCTAGCAAAGCGTGCAGGATTTGTTTCTGCTGTTGAAGCTTATGGTCCAGCGGTAAGAGATCTTCGTCGCAACCTTGAGTTGGCCAAGCTTGATAATGTTGACGCAGTAGGTGGAGACGCAGGTAGAGAATTCCCTGACACAGATGCTGACGTTATTATTGTTGACCCTCCTCGTGCGGGACTTGCTCCTGATGTAATTCAGCAGCTTTCTAAGCAGCCTGCACGTGCCATTGCATATGTTTCTTGTGACCCTGCAACACTTGCGCGTGACCTTAAACGCTTTGTTGAGATTGGCTCATACAAACCTGTGAGCGTCACACCAGTAGACCTATTCCCACAGACCTTCCATACGGAGTGTGTTGTATTGATGTCAAAAGTTGCACCTACTAAGTAAAAAAGTGTAGAAAACAAAGTCTTGTACAATTCAACGTAAGATGAATTACTGGTACCCAAACCAAAGAAAAAGAAATAATCAAATTAGAAGTTGTAGAGGGAAATATGAGAATCGGAGTTATTCAAGCAAGTTCGCAAGCGTCTAAAAATCAAATAATCT
>CAUTOT010000022.1:0-13537 GCA_963539765.1 uncultured Atopobium sp.
GTGCCCTTGGGAAGTCTACCATCACCAAACGTTGCACTTGCTTTGAGAATTCAAGTCCCAAAAAGGTAAAAAACCCGTTTAGTTGGGGTTTTAGTCTTTATGCATGACGATTTTGAGTCATTTAGAGCCAGCAATGTGACGCCCGATTAGCACCAACTGGCCTTTTAGTAATATCAATTCTTTAATCAATTCGTTCGATCCCCAACTAAACGGGTTTTTTACCTTTTTCGCCCTTTTTTGGAGCTCAATGTTTGTTTGATAAAAAATGAAACGAATAAAGTGCCTGTAAAATACATTTACATGCATAGCGACAACCGCAGGCACAAAAATAGGTGCCCACTCTATGTGAGTGGGCATCTATGGAAAAGAATCATGTTTGATTTCGCTGAAGCGTAAAGTTTTACACTAGCAGTGTAGCTTGCGTGAGCGTTTACTCCTGCAGAAGCTGAGCAATCAGGCCCAGCTTTGTCTCAAATGAAACGCCACGAAGCTCAAAGTTTGGCTGCTCACGAGTAATCTCCATGGACTCGCAAACAAACTCACCAGCAAATTCAACGGCGTCAGCGATTTCCTGACCACACATAACTGCAGCTAGAAGCGCAGATGCAAACAGGTCACCCGTTCCGTGCAGCATGTATGGCAGAAGCTCGGAAACAATTTCGCCACGCTCGGACTCGGTAGCAACAAAGTTGCGAATGAGGCCGTCGCCACGAACGATACCCTTAAGAACGACGCACTTTGCACCCATTGCAAGCAGCGCATCAAGCAGCTCATCTACCTGCTCATCTGTTAAATCCTGTCCAGCGTAAGGAATACCAGTCAGAATCGAAGCTTCAGTAAGGTTTGGCGTCAGAATATCTGCACCGTTTACCAGGGATTTCATTGCATCACAAAGCTCTTGTGTATAGGTTGGATACATCTTGCCGCCGTCGCCCATAACTGGATCGACAACGCGAAGCGCCTTTGGATGCTCCTGGTACAAACGCTGAATGCTCGCAACCTGCTCAGCAGCGCCAAGGAAGCCAGAATAAATGGCGTCCAGGTCAATGCCCTCTTCCTGCCACGCATCAAGGTAATCCTCGAGCATGTTGGTGGTGTCATGCATGTAGAACGTAGGGAACTTGGTGTGTGCCGAGAAAAGCGACGTAGGAACGGGGCAAACGTCACATCCCGCTGCAGAAAGCACCGGAATAGCTACGCCCAGCGAGCATTTTCCGTATCCGCAGAGGTCGTGCACTGCGGCGATGCGAGGGATGTACGAACCTTCTCGCTGGTACAGAACAGAGTTGGTTTCATTCATTACAGTTTCCTTTCACGTGGACTGATGGACCAACGTTCTAGAAAATCATACTCTATACTGTGAGATGGATATTTGACGTATCCGCCTATTTTAAGAGACGTAACAAAGGAGCAGAGATGGCAGATCAGCCTGTTGTCGGAATCATCATGGGATCTAAGAGCGACCTTGCAACTATGGAGGGATGCACCGCCGAGCTCGAGCGCCTTGGCGTTCCATACGAGCTGGTTATCGCGTCTGCACACCGTACTCCAGACAAGGTTCACCAGTGGGCCGAGACCGCCGCTGATCGTGGCCTCAAGGTAATCATTGCAGCTGCAGGAAAGGCCGCTCACCTGGGCGGAGTCGTTGCTGCATTTACTCCACTGCCTGTCGTTGGCGTTCCAATGAAGACCTCTGACCTCGGCGGCATGGACTCCCTGCTTTCCATGGTTCAGATGCCATCCGGCGTGCCTGTCGCCTGCGTCGCCATCAACGGCGCCAAAAACGCAGCTATCTACGCTACTCAGATTCTTGGCGCATCCCTTCCAGAGTATCGCGAGAAGATCGTCCAGCTCAAAGCTGAGATAGCTGACGCATAAGCTGATCTACAACCCGCGAATAGAACTGCACCGTACCCGCGCGTGCCCGCACCCGCGCTTTAGAAAACCTAAGGCGCGGGTTTTGCGTATTTTGTGTACCTGCAAAATGTGATTATGCGATGACTTCATAAGATGCACAGAGATTTTTGTTTCGTGCATAGCTAAACTTTTAAGGGGTATCACAAGAGTATGACAAAGGTATGACAAACGAGTACCTTCAGAAGGGAAGTGCATGGAATCAAAAAACGGCAAGCATTTTGCTTCATTCGCCGCTGCTGATCAGCCGGCTGGAAATACTCACACCTCAAAAACCTCCGTCGGGATGGCTTCTATGAAAAGCTCCGCTTCTTCAAAAAAAGACGACAACAAGAAAACCTCTCCAAAAAAGTCTGGCGAGAAACCCGCTAAGAAGAAGGGCTTTGCCTACATCCTTTCCACAATCTTGCTGGTAGTTGGCATTGGCCTCTTGGTTGTTGCTGGCGTTATGTTTGGCAAGACGCAGCTTGAGTATCACGAGCAAGACGTCATCAATGAAGAGCTCGCTACATACGCAACAGTTTCCGAGAAAAAAGATGAGGCTCCAGTTATTGATTGGGCTGGCCTTCAGGCAGTAAATAACCAGGTAGTCGGCTGGATTCAGATTCCAGATACGCAGGTCAACTACCCGGTTTATCAAACCACAGATAACGACCACTACCTGCACACAAACGCAAAGGGCGAGTGGTCAATCGGTGGCCAGATTTTTATGGACTACCAGAACAATCCAAACGGCCTCACTGACCAGCAGACTATTCTCTATGGTCATCATATGAGAAACGGCTCAATGTTCCAGTACATCGGAGCAATGAATGACCAGTCTACCTTTGATAAGGTTGAGACTATCTGGTATGTCACACCTACTCAAACATATGAACTTGAGCCCGTGTTTACCTATCACACCGACGAGGATGACGAGGAAGTCAGGCAGTTTAACTTTGGTTCTGTTGATGAGTTCAGGTCTTACCTAAAAGATAGACTTTCTAGGGCAGTAAGCTCTCGTTCTGATGCAGCAGATGTTATTTCTCGCGCTGATCATGTTCTTACGCTCTTTACCTGCAACTACACTGATCAGTACGGCAGAACCATGCTCATTTGTGTTCCAAAAACTGAGGCTCAGCCAAAGGCTCAATAGTTGAAAGAAGAATGGCTCGTTAAGCTCTACAAAATGCTACTTTCTTAAAAAATTGTTACACGCTCCGAACATATTTGTTCGGAGCGCTTTTTCTTGCAAATTTCCAGGTACACTGTATGTACTGTTGCCAAACGTGAGAGACGTTTGATCAAGGGTGACTCAAGCCGAGGAGCCCGGAGGGGATCCAATGGAACTTCACGAGGAATGTGGCGTCTTTGGAGTATGGGCGCCTGACCGTGACGTTGCTCGACTCACTTATTTTGCGCTGCACGCGCTGCAGCACCGCGGGCAAGATTCCGCAGGTATAGCCGTCGGTGACGGCCAGACCGTGCTTATCAGAAAAGACACGGGCCTCGTAACTGAAGTTTTCAACAACGACGATCTCAACGCAATGCCAGGTAAAGTGGCTATCGGCCACTGCCGCTACGGTACTGCGGGCGCCAAGGGCTGGGAGTCGGCTCAGCCACACATGTCGTCTATCGACGAGACCCTCATTGCTCTGGCGCACAACGGCACCCTCGTTAACTTTGACTCCTTGCGAGAAGAACTGTCTTCTCGCCAGATTTCCTTTAGATCAAACACGGATTCCGAGGTAGCAGCCCAGCTCATTGGCTACTTCACGCGTCAAACGCACCGACTGCGCACTGGCATCGCCGCAACCATGAACCTCATCGAGGGCGGCTACGCCATGGTGCTCATCCGCGAGAACGCGCTGTATGCGTTTAGAGATCCAAACGGCATTCGTCCGCTGGTACTTGGCCATATTGGCGAGGAGGGCGAGAATAACTGGGTGGTTGCATCCGAGACGTGTGCGCTGGATATTGTGGGTGCCACGTATGTGCGTGAAGTTGCTCCTGGCGAGATCATCCGTATCTCAGACAACGGACTGTCTTCTGAGATGGGACTTGCTCCTCGTCAGCAGGCAGACTGTATTTTTGAGCAGGTGTATTTCTCGCGTCCTGACTCTATTATCAGTGGTCGCTCGGTATATTCCGTTCGTCATCAGATGGGCCGCCAGCTGGCAAAAGAGACGCCAGCAGACGTTGACCTGGTAATTGGCGTGCCTGATTCTGGCGTTCCTGCAGCTGAGGGTTTTGCGCAAGAACTGGACGTACCTTTTGGTACCGGCCTCATCAAGAATCGCTACGTTGCCAGAACGTTCATTCAGCCTACGCAACAGCTTCGTGAGCTGGGCGTTCGACTTAAGCTCAACGCACTTTCAGACGTTGTCGCAGATAAACGCATTGTGATGGTGGACGATTCCGTTGTTCGCGGTACTACTTCAAAACAGATTGTTCAGCTGCTCAGAGACGCGGGAGCTACAGAAGTGCACGTCAGAAGTGCTTCTCCTAAGGTAGCATGGCCCTGCTTCTACGGCATTGATACTGCTGACCAGCACCAGCTTGTTGCAGCAAAAATGAGTACAGAAGAAATTTGCGAGTACATCGGCGCGGACTCATTGGGCTTCTTAAGCCTCGAGGGTCTGCTTGCATGCGTGCCATCAAGGGGCTATTGCGAGTCTTGCTTTAGCGGCAAGTATCCTGTGGAAATTCCTGAAGATTTCCATCAGAGATTCTTGCCAGAGAATAAACCAGACAACTTGCATCCATCGTATGCACTAAAGTTTGACCAGGTAGAACAGCAGTTAATTGATGAGGGCCTTATGCCCTCAGAGCAGTAAGGGGAGAAACAATGACCACTTCCGCTGATCCAGCTAAGCAGATTACCTACGCCGACGCAGGCGTTGACGTTGATGAAGGCGCTCGCGCGGTTGACGCCATCAAAGCTGCTGTTGCTACAACTACTCGCCCCGAGGTCATCGGCGGCCTGGGCGGCTTTGGCTCCTGCTTCTCGGCTGCGGCTTTGAAGGACATGGAAGAGCCCGTGCTGGTCAGCGGCACCGACGGCGTTGGCACCAAGCTTGCCATTGCTCAGCTGCTCAACCGCCACAACACGGTGGGCGAGGACCTAGTTGCAATGTGCGTTGATGACATTGTCCCTATGGGCGCTGAGCCTCTGTTCTTCCTGGATTACGTAGCCGTGGGCAAGCTTAAAGCTGAGGCTGTTGCCGAGGTTGTCGGCGGTATTGCAGAGGGTTGCCGCAAGAGTGGTTGTGCACTGGTTGGTGGCGAGATGGCCGAGCATCCAGGTGTTATGAACCCAGACGACTACGATCTGGCTGGCTTTGTTGTAGGCGTTGTGGACAAACCAAAGATCTTAGGTCCCGAGAAGGTCAGTGAAGGTGATGTCATTCTGGGACTTCCTTCTTCTGGCATTCACTCCAACGGATATTCGCTGGTACGTAAGGTAGCCATTGAGGGTAAGACTGTCGAGGAGCTTAACCAGCCACTAGAGGAACTCGGTGGAGAGTCACTCGCAGACGCTGTTTTGCGTCCAACTACTATTTACGCAGGTGGATTGCTTGCCGCTCTTCGTGCAGGCGCACCTATCAAGGCTATGGCACACATCACCGGTGGTGGCATCACCGAGAACCTTAACCGTGCGCTTCCATCTCACCTTGATGCAGAGGTTGACCGTGGTGGAGAGGCTGGTCCTGCATGGGATATTCCACCTGTTATTTCTTACGTTTCTAACGCTGCAAACCTGTCTCTTGATGAGCAGTATCGCACGTTCAACATGGGCGTTGGTATGGCTCTTATCGTAGACATGGACGACGTTGACGATGTAGCAGAAGCCCTCTCTGACCAGGGATTTGAGCCATTTGTCATGGGCCAGATTATCACAGGCACCGGAAAGGTGGTCTACAACGATGTCAATTAAGCTTGGTGTTCTTCTTTCTGGTTCAGGCACCAACCTTCAGGCTATTATCGACGCCATCCAGGCTGGCACGCTGGATGCAACTATTGAACTGGTTGTTTCTTCTCGCCCTAGTGCATACGGCTTGAAAAGGGCAGAGGCAGCCGGCCTGCAAACGCTGACGCTCTCAAAAGAGACGTACGAAGATCCGTTTGTTGCGGACATGGTGATTGCTACCGAGCTTAAGCGCTATAACGTTGATTACGTTGTTATGGCTGGTTACATGCGTAAAGTTGGTGTTCCTATTCTGAACACCTTCCCTAATCGCGTTCTCAACCTGCACCCGGCACTGTTGCCAAGCTTCCGCGGCGCACATGCTATTCAGGATGCGTATGAGTATGGAGTCAAGGTGACAGGCGTTACCGTTCATCTGGCAAACGCTGATTACGACCGCGGCCCTATTATTGCCCAGCGACCTGTTGTGGTTGAGGAGGGCTGGACTGTTGACCAGCTTGAAGAGGCAATTCACCAGGTAGAACATCAGCTGTATCCTGAGGTGTTGCAGCTTTTTGCACAGGACAGGGTCCACGTTGAGGGCCAAAAGGTTCGCATAGAGGTAGGCAAGTAAATGGCGAGAAGTGCCCAGATCAAACTGAGCGACGTAGCAACGTCGCGTGTCAATAACCTGAACTTTATGAGGTTTATTGCTGCGCTGATGGTCATTGTTTCTCACTGCTACTCAGTGGTCTTGGGCGGCGATGCTGGCAGCTATTTGCTAAAGCTAACGGGGGATCGTTTGAGTCCCGGCGGTGTTTCCGTTGGCGTCTTCTTCTTATTTGGCGGGTTTTTGATTGCTCGTAGTTGCGAGCATTATCCTGAACCAAAGAAGTTCTTCTCGGCACGCGTTTTGAGGCTTTTTCCTGAGCTTTTGTTTGTTGTGATTTTGACTGCTTTTGTGCTTGGTCCAATACTCTCAACGCTTTCACCTGCAGAATATTTCACAAATCCACAGACGTATAAGTACCTGCTCAATGGCGTCTTAATCATGGTGCATCAGTTGCCAGGAGTGTTTACCAACAACCCTTCGGGTGACGTGGTAAATGCTGCGTTGTGGACGCTTCCTGTTGAGTTTATCTGCTACATTCTGTGTTTTATCAGCTACAAACTAACCAAGTTTGATAAAAAGAAGTTTTTGCTGCTCTCGGTACCTGTTTTTTGTGTTGGCAGCAGTGTATTACGTGAAGTTTTCTCCGCTTCAGCTGAGCGTTGTGCGTGCGGTTCTTCTATTTTATCTGGGCGTTTTAATCTGGGTATTTAGAGATCACGTCACTATCTCACCTGTTTTAGGCCTTGCGTCGATTGTTCTGTGGTTTGTTATGGTCTTTAGTGGCATCGACAATCTGGCAATGCTGACAGTTTTTCCTATTGCTTGCTTCTGCCTTGCGTATGGAATGGGCAACCATTTTAGTACGTTTGGTACTAAATTTGAGCTGTCCTATGGCATTTACCTTTGGGCTTTTCCTATTCAGCAAGCGTTGGTCCAGTACTTCCCAGCATGGCATCCTTATGCAAATGCACTGTTCGCAGCCTTGCTAGCAACTTGCGGAGCGTTTGTGAATCATTTTGTTGTTACTGCACCGCTTGGAAGATACCTCAAAAAGCATCGTCAGAAGGTTCTTGAAAAACAGAAGTCTTCCAAAGGACAGAAACCTTCCGAAGAGCAGTCGGGTGCTTAAAGGCAAGTGCCGAGAATAAAAGTTATTTTGCCAGGCCCACTAAATAGAATGCAGTTTGCATATACGCAAACGATGCAACGCCCCAGATAAGAGGCACAGCTATGTCCCTAATAGTCTGCAGGGTCTCGTGAGAAGAGTGTTTGGCTATTTGCGTGAAGATGCCACAGACAATAATAAGGGCGCCAATGCCCATAAAGGCTGGGACAAGGAATTGCTGCTTCAGTGAGGCTTCGGTAGTAAGAAACATTAGGGCGATAAAAAATGCGATGCCCACAAAGATATAGAAGAGCATGAGCATTCCAAAACGGAGTAAATCAAAGTTTGTGTGCTTAAAAACTTTGCTCAAGTTCTTCTTTCCAAGAAGCAGATACACCGTAAGAAAATAAAAGGCAGCCATAGGAATACAGATAACCTTATAGACATCCATAAGTGCCATATGACCGCCTTATTTGCTGAGTTAGCTTGTTGTGTGTTTCTTCGCTTATAGTAGCGCAGTTATTGCAGTAACAAGTCCAAAGATAATGCCTGGGGCGTTAGCAATCATAATAGGAACATCGCGCTCTTTCTTGAAAGCGCCGTAAATAAACCACACGGTGCAGTTAATCATAGCAACCAGCGGCTGGATAAAACTACCTTTGTTTCCAGCAAGGTTATTGGTAATCTGTGGGATATAAGAAACATACATCATGACTGATAGTACGCTGCCGATCTGTCCCATCCTGTTGAAGAAGTTCTCGTCAAACGTAATAGCGCGCTTCTCTGTCATGTAAAGTAACCTCCAATGGTTGGTTAACTGATTGCTGGTTCTTACCCAATCACTCAAGAAGATATTCGTTAGTTCGTTGCCGAATAACTCGCATCAATCCATTGGCAGAGCTCATCAAAGTCAATGGAGCCATCCAAAAGTATGGAAATCCAATGCTCTTTATTCATGTGGTACGCAGGCAAATAACCATCTTGATGTAGAAGCATTTCCAGAAGAAATGGATCGTCTATTTTTACATTAACCAGATCGTAGTGTTTGGATTCTTTCAAGCCTAGCTTTTTACCAGGAACATCAGCAACAAGCGCAAACCACTTATTATTGTGCGGGTGGCGTAAAACAGCATACGTTGGAGCTGTCGAGAAGGGATAGTCGGGGTTTATACCGTACTGATTTGCAACGTAATCAAACAGCTTTTCTCGCATAATCTTGCCTCCCTGTCCCATATTTTATTACGTACAAGATGCCCTTTATTGTGAGTCAGAAATTGCTATTATCCTCAGTATATACGCCTTAAACAGCTATACTAAATATGTCTGTGTATGTAATAAAAAGTCCAAGTGAAGGGCGTCATATGAGTCGTGTTTCTCGTAGAGAAGATGAGTTTTATAGCATGTTCTCTGAGTTTTCTGCACTGATTGTTTCTACGGCAAAACTGTTTGTCTCCTACATGGAGTCATTTCCGAGCTCAGAAGATTATGAAGTCCAGATTAAGAACTATGAGACGCTTTGTGATGACCAGGTAGGAAAGATTATTTCCACCCTTAACACGTCTTTTATCACGCCATTTGATCGCGAGGACATCTCGCGTCTTGCCCTGCTTATGGACGAGATTGCAGACGGCATTGAGAGCGTTTCTGCTCATCTCAGCATGTATGACATCAAAGAGATGCGTCCAGAGGCTGTTCAGGTAGCTCATCTAATCCTGTTTGCTTCAGAGGAGCTGCAGAAGGCTTTTGATCGTCTCCCTGATTATCACAAGGATGACTCGGTCATTCGTCACACACGCTCTGCAAATGAATACGAGGATCAGGGCGATGTTGTGTATCGTAACGCTCTGAGCTCTATCTTTAGAAACGTCGATGATCCAATTGAGGTTCTTAAGTGGAAGAGCCTTCTGGATAGACTTGAGTCAACTCTTGACGCTTGCAAGCATGTTGCAAACGCTGTTCAGAATGTCATTGTGAAAAATGGCTAGCATCTTGCTTATTGCGGTACTTGTTTCCGCTCTGATATTTGAGTTCATCAACGGTTTCCACGACACCGCAAACGCTATTGCAACCACGGTGTATACCAAGGCTTTGCCTCTACGCACAGCAATTATCATGTCGGCTATCATGAACTTTATCGGCGCGCTTATGAGCGAGAAGGTCGCTATGACCATCGCGTCTGGTCTGGTTGATATTCAGCTCCAGCTCTACGTTATTTTTGCTGCATTGATGGGCGCTATCATTTGGGACCTCTTTACCTGGTGGTTCTCAATTCCAAGTTCGTCTTCGCATGCGCTTATCGGCAGCCTTATTGGCGCAACCATCGTATTTACAGGCAGCACGGGCCATATTCTGTGGGCGGGCGTCATCGAGAAGGTTGTTATCCCTCTCTTTACCTCGCCACTTATTGGCATGGCTCTGGGCTACCTCATTATGAAGCTGGTATTTGAGATCTTTGCTGATTGGCCACCTAAAAAGGCAAACGGTCTCTTCCACCGTCTTCAGGTGCTCTCAGCTGCGTTTATGGCATACAGCCACGGTAATAATGACGCTCAGAAGACCATGGGAATCATCACGTTGGCCCTGGTAACCGCCGGTCTTCACGACCCTTCCATGGGCATTCCTCTGTGGGTCAAACTTCTCTGCGCTACAACTATGGCGCTAGGAACTTCCATTGGCGGCGGCCGCATCATGCGCACCGTTGGCGATGGTGTTACTAAGCTCACGCCAGTTATTGGCTTTGTCGCCGAAACAAGTTCTACCGTTGCAATTGAGATCATGACTGCACTTGGAGCACCAGTTTCCACTACGCAGGTCATCACCACATCCATCATGGGCGCAGGATCTGCTCGTCGTCGCAGCTCCGTGCGCTGGGGTGTTGCGCGCAAGATTATTGCCGCTTGGTTTGTGACGCTGCCAGCCACCATGGCGCTCGGTGGACTTATTGCATTTTTGACCAGCTTTGTTCTGGCATAACCTATGCTCAACGTTGTACTGGTAGAGCCCGAGATTCCCGCAAACACGGGAAACATTGGTCGTACCTGCGTAGTTAGTGGAACCCACTTGCACTTAGTGGGTCCATTGGGCTTCTCGCTTGATGACAAAAGCCTCAAACGAGCTGGTATGGCCTATTGGCAAAGTCTTAACGTTTCTGTCTACGATAACTGGGATCAATTTCTGGAGAAGAACGGTCTTTCCCAAGCATCTGGTGCACCTGCTGGGGACGCTGCACACGACGCTGTTGCCGCTGCAGGCACCGCTTCCAACGGTGTTTTTACGGCCAGTAGATCTCCACTACATTTTCTGACTAAGAAAGCTAAGAAGACCTATACTCAGGCAACGTATCGCGATGGGGATTACCTTATCTTTGGCAAAGAAAGCTTGGGATTATCCGAGGAACTCCTGGCCCAGCATGCTGACGAGTGCGAGAGAATCCCAATGCTGCAAGATTCTGCCAGCCTGGTCAATCGCGAGGACTGGAGCCAAAAGCACGATGCGCTTGATGGCGATGACCAGTATGCTCACCCAGCGCTTTTGCAGCAGGATATCTGCGGAAACTTTATCGATCCTAACGAGTTCTCGGTCAGTGCGCTAAACGTTTCAAATGCTGCCGCCATTGTGCTGTATGAGGCGCTGCGACAGATTGGCTTTCCGGGAATGGACGTCTAAGAATTAGTTTGTTGAGTTTGTTTATGATGTAGAACGAAAAAAGTGTCAAGAATGGCTACAGAGGTGAGATGCGTGTTAATTAAAATCCGACATCACCATTAGATGCTGTCGGATTTCTAAATTAAACTTGCTGCTTAATCACTATAAAGCGGTGAGGAATGTTAATCCACCTAAAATTACACCAGCAGTATTTGGAATAATGAGAATCCAGTCCTTTTTGGGCTCTTTAGTCCAACCATAGATGACCCAAATTAGACAAGAAACTGCTGCAAATAGCGGTTGAAAAGGTTGAGCCTTTACTCCCTGTAGATTTGCAATAATTTGTGGAATATAAGCGATAAAAACAAATACTCCGATAAAAGCTCCGACAGATCCTACAAATAGATTGATTTGTTTCTTTGACATAAAACACCTCCTCCTTCGTTATTTTAATTACAAGGATGAGGTAACGAGAAAATCAAACTACCTGTGAAATTAGAATTTAACGTTATTGCTTTAGTTATGAAGATTGGTTTGCAGATTTATGGCTAGAGCTGCGCCTGCCTGCGGCTACTTCAAGAATACGCAAACAAAAACCCGAGTGCGAGGCACCCGGGTTTTGTAGTTGCATTAGAACTTTCTGTTATGCTTCGGTTCTTTTCCTACGACGCAAAACAAAGGAAGTTCCCAAGGAAGCTACAGAGGTCAGGGCTGTGCTAACAAGAATCACGCTTGAAGCATCGCCAGTCTCGGGCAGAGAGCTTTTACGCTTTGCTGGGGTCTGAGGTGCTGCAGGCGCTTCAGGGTTCTTTGTGTAGTAGAACGTGTACTCAAGCTGGTCAGCAGAAACATATCCAGTGCTGTCACCCTGAAGTGTGTAACCGTCAATCTCACGAGCAGAAACATTCTGCAGGTTGAGTGTCTGGCTGCCAATGACATCGTCGGAGTGGATCTGCTCGCCGGTCTGCGCGTCAACGTAATGGACGGTATAGCTGTAGCGAGCTTCCTTGCTATATGTGAAGGTCAAGACGTTATTCTCGGCGTTCTCGTCAAGGACCATAGAGCGAGAAGACACATCTACATAGGCGTAGTCTCCGCGATCAGCGGCGTCGAGAGCCCACTTGCTGACAAGAGAACCGATTGGAGCAGTCTCAGTTGTGGTTGAGAGAATCTGGCCGTCATCTGTCTGATGAATGACCGTGTAGGAGACGGAGGAGTCGTTCTTCTTCCACAGTGCGTGCAGAGTAATGTCGCCCGTAACTGCTGCGGAGAAGCTGTATACAGAGGGGTTTCCATTGGTGTAGAGAATCCAGCCAGCAAAGGTGTAGCCCTCTCGTACGGGATCAGCGGGTTTGGTAGCTGCGTCTCCGTAGGTGAGCTCCTGCGAGTTGACTGGTGAACCACCCTCAGAGTCAAAGGTAACGGTTGCGGTCAGAGGTGCCCACTTGGCATACAGCACCGTATTAGTTGCTGGCATAGTGGTGTCGGTAACAGGAGTGCCCGCAGTCTCTGAATTGTCGTACCAGCCCTTGAAAACATAACCAGGTCGTGGAGAAGTTAAAGAGGTGCCAGGAACATCGGTGCTGGCATTAAAGGGCTCTCCAAAGAGGTGAGAGTGCGTAGCAACAGTTGTACCAGAGTTTACGTAGGTAACGGTATAGGTATTGCGCTTATAGCGGTGCTCAATCAAGTTGGAATTGTAATCAGTGATGAGGTAGTCGTAGTTATATGGCTGCCAACTGGTCCAACCAAGTGCATCGTAATTGGTTCCATCAAAATGGCCAATGCTCATGCGGTAGCCGTCATAAGAAAAACCAGGATGTCTATTCTCGCTCTCAAGATAGCCGTCACCAGCATTTCTTGCAATCTCTGTAATCATGCCGGATCGAGAAAGCGTGTGGTCGCCGCCCATATCGTAGGTGCCATCAAGGTTTTGATAGTAGTAGAAGCGGTAACGTGGACCAAGAGCGGTGGAATTGGTATAGCGGCCGTAAATTTCTAGCACATTATCTGCAGTGATCTTAGAACCCGGGTCAGTTGTTTTTGCTTGGAAGGTGGTTGCAGTACCGCCAACACCAGGGATTATGCCATACCAATAGTAGGTTCCAGAAGGATCATCGGCACGCATGGCGGCAAGCATGTCGTCGCTGTACTTGTTGCCGGTATTGGGATTAATGGCGTAAGGATTAAACGCCTCGCCATAACGAAGCGTAAGCGTTGCAAGAATGGAGCCATTTCTTTTTGGACGCACGTTGACGGTGATAGTTGCAAGGTTGTAGTAAACGTTAATAGTGGTGGAACCATCTGCTGCAATAGGAGTTGGATCGCTCTCGTGACTGTATGTTTCAAAGCGGAAAACACCTGTATTTGGCTG
>CAUTOT010000023.1:0-13233 GCA_963539765.1 uncultured Atopobium sp.
AAAGCTGCCTCGAGGTTCTTCTTTGTCTGAGAATTCTCAAAATCTACTGCCATTTTTTCTCCTCTCCCGCGTTAACGAGTGGCACGTCAACGCATGTCAAAGCGCTTGTGAGCGCGATGTTAAGCGCCTGGGTAGCGCTGTGTTACCTTTAGCAAACAAATGCAAATGATAATCATTAGCATTTATGCTCATATACTGACCCCTTCGTCAGCACTATGAATTATAACCATTTAAGGCATCCAGTATTCATCATTTTTCTGACAAAAGCCTTCCTTCGCAAGTTCTTCAAGTAAGCCAAGGGTAACCTGCTCATCAAGGGTTTCTCGCCCCGCGTTAACCTCAATCTGACAAAGCTCCTGGTGAAGCGTATCAAACTCCGCTCCGCCCTCGTCTTTATGGGCGAGAAGAACACGCAAGAGCTCGGCTCGCTTCTGTCGATGAGATCCCTCAAAGCATGACTGCTTGACGTGACTTTTTGACCTTCGAGAAGGATTGGGAATGGTTTTCTTCAGGTACGCGCCATAGTCGAGAAGGGCGTAGTACCAGCTACGTGGCGTGAGTTCCGCTGTGGCATCGTTCGCGGCGCCGTCGGCGTCCGCAACGTTGGCTGCTACCGCAACACTCGCGGGGCACGTTAGTTCTACCAGCGGGACAAGCTCAGAGTCCGGCACGCCTTCTGCCTGCGGATACAGCTCGTGCAGGAAGACCGTGCGCACGTTAGTCTCCAGGTAAACACCGTGCAGATTAAACGCAAACGCACGAATACCCGCAGCAGTGGCCGGACCAATGCCCGGAAGCTTTACCAGCTCCTTTGAATCTTGTGGAAAGACTCCACCGGCCTCAGAAATTGCCTGAGCAGCTCGATGCACGGACAAAGCACGACGGTTGTAGCCCAGGCCCTGCCATTCTTCAAGCACATCCGAAGGCGCTGCGGCGGCCAGCGCATCAACCGTTGGAAATCGCTCCAGCCACCTCTGCCAGCGGCCGTCTACGCGGCTGACCTGCGTTTGCTGAAGCATAACCTCAGAAATCCAAATAGCATACGGGTCATACGTGCGACGCCAAGGTAAATCGCGATACAACTCGCGACCTTTCTTGGCTACGAACTCGACAAATGCGCGCAGTTCCGGCGTGAGTTCTGATGCGGGTTCCACTTCGCCACTCATCTTTGTATGTGAGATTTTCTTATCGACCAATATTAAACTCGTAAGGCTTTTTCTCGGCAGAAATAACCTCGCCATCAAGCAGGTTGTCAAACGTGCCAGCAGTAATCTCGGCCTCAATAGCGGCGGCAGCATTCTGGATAATCTGCTCGTTGCGATGAGCATTCTCGTTCTTGACTAGCTGGAACTCGCCTACCATCTCTGGCATAAGACCCTCTACAACAACTTGATGCAAGGTCACGGATGCAAAGAAATTACGCAAGGTTTTCTCGGCACTGCACCAAAGAGGACCAAAATAGCAAGAATTGCGACGAGGGCAAGGCTCATTATTTGGGCCGGCCCATTCGCAGCTAGAAATGAAAACAGGACCCTGAACTGCCTCAACAATGTCAAGAACGCTCACCTCTGAAGGATCAATAGCCAGCATCATGCCACCGTGAGCGCCACGCGTGCTGACAATTACTCCGGCAAGGACCAGGTCGTGCTGGATTGAGCGAGCAAAGGAGTATGGAATATCGTTTTCGTCTGCGGCGTCGCGAACAGAAAGAAGCTTCTTTGGGCTTCTCACCAGCGAAGAAAGCATGCGGATTGCATAATCAGTTTTGCGTGAAATTTCCATTGGTTCTCCAAGTACCCCTCGTGCGTCCGCTTGAGGGACTGCTTTTCTCACTTATCTGGCTTGTGACCAGGCTAATCTTTGTTGCTAGTTCAGTTATTGCTAGTTCAGTTGCTAGTTCAGTCGTTGCGTCTTGCTCTATCGTTGCTACCAGTTCAAAATTTTCCAGCCGCGCTTGTTTGCAAGCCTGGCAAGCGTTGGACCAGGGCAAACGGCACACGGTGTTTGTGCTGCCGATAAAAGCGTTGCGTCCGAGTAGTGATCGCCGTACGCGTACGCAATCTCCCAGTTGCCCTCGCCAAAGTGCTGGTTGCACCACTCGGTTGCCGAGACCAACTTCTGAGCGCCCTCGATCACGGGGCCGTCAACCTTGCTGGTGTAGTGCCCGTCTGCTCCCACCTGCATCTTTGTGGCGAGAAACGCGTCCACTCCCAGCTTCTGGGCGGCCAATTCCGCGATAGGCTCAAACGTTGCTGAAACCAACAACACACAGCAACCCTCTGCCTGCCGACGATGCACCTCTTCCAGCGCTTGAGGGCGATACATCGCCTCAATTACCTCGCGATGAAAATCGTGCATGACGGCATTTGCAAACTCAACGCTATACTGCGTAAGTGCACCAACAACCAGCTCGCGAGCCTCTTCCTGCCTTTGAGGAAGGTGTAGCTTGTAGCGGGTTCCCCACCACAGAAGCTTCAACGTACGAGAAATTGAAGACAAGTGACGGCGGAGCAAATACGCAGAGAACAAGAGTCCTGACTGTCCAGAAATGACGGTTCCGTCAAAATCAAAAACAGCAATTTTCTTGATCGAATCTGAAGTGTGTTCTGTGTTAGCAGATTCTGCGGATATGGAATTTGCACTATCGCGTTGCGACAGCGCATCCAAAGTATTCTGATCCCGCACAATCCACCTCACTTTACCTCTGCATTTAAATGTTTCTTCAGCAGAAGCACTTAGATACATTCTGATGTAAAGATAGCACACAATGCTTCATTTTCTGACTTGGTTTCAATAAATTAAAGATGTAATTTAAATCTTTTATACTGGACTTTTTTACTAATGAAAAAGCCCTCCGAAGAGGGCTTGAACATGCAATGGCGGGATATGCGGGGCTCGAACCCGCGACCTCCGACGTGACAGGCCGGCGCTCTAACCAGCTGAGCTAATACCCCGGACGCCTTGTTGCGAATTGAAATAATACAGGGAACTTTTATTCTTGTCTAGCGTTATTTTCAACGAATTTAAAAATTTTCTTGAAAATAACTGCCTGGCGAGAATAGCCGCAGTTCAGAAGCGTGAACACTCACCAGAAATCCACAACTTCCTTACGACGATTCTACTGAAGGGCAACGCTGGTAGTGTTTCCCGTGGAATCAGTTACCTTAAGCGTGGTTCCATCAAGCGTAGCTGCAGTGATAGTTCCGTTACCACCAACAGCCTTGCCGTCCTTATCGGCAATAAGTGTTGGAAGTGATCCGTCTACCAGGGCACATGCAACAACATCCCAACCAGACTCGCGATTCTCTGGAACCAAAATGGTGTCGTTGAAAAGAATCAGGCTGGTAGGAGTTCCCTCCACCTCAAACAGAACGCTCTTTGTTCCTGAATCACTAGTGCGAACAACAGCGGTTTTACCGTCGCTCTGTTTCTCCAGGGAATACTTCAAGCCGTGGAAGGTAACTGAGCCGTCAACCGACTGCTCGTCCTGCTGCTTCTCGTCAGCGTAAGCGGACTGGGTCTGCTTTGGCTGCTGACTTGCAGATTCACTCTTAGTGCTTGTAGCGCAGCGAACAATAAAGAACAGAGCAGTGAGCGCGACAATAGCCGCAACCACCAGGATGATGACCGATTTTCTGTTTGGAGGTTCTGGCGTGTTGTCGGCCTGTCGAGGGCTCTGAGGAATTTGTGCACCCTGACCTGCGCGAAGTGTAGAAATGTTCTTCAGGTCAACCGATGAAGCCTCAGGGGTCTTCTCGCCAGATGAACTTGTTCTCATGTGGTTTGCCATGCTTAAACCTCCCGACGCGCTTCAATTGCACGTCCCAATGTTACCTCATCTGCGTACTCAAGATCTCCGCCCACGGGAAGTCCGCTTGCCAGTCGAGTAACCGTCACGCCGAGCGGGTTAATAGTTCTGGAGAGGTACGTTGCGGTTGTTTCTCCCTCAACGTCCGGATTTGTTGCCAAGACAACCTCAGTTACGGTGCCGTCAGCCAGGCGGGACAGCAGCTCACGCACGTGAAGCTGCTCGGGGCCAATCTTGTCCATGGGCGAGATAACGCCGCCCAAAACGTGGTAGAGGCCGTGAAACGCGCCGGTGCGCTCAATTGCCGAGACATCCTTAGGCTCGGAGACCACGCAGATTTTGCTGCGATCTCTGGAAGAATCCAGGCAGATGTCGCATTCGTCGCGCGTTGCATAGTTGAAGCAGATGGGGCAAAAATGCACCTGCTGCTTAAGCTCCAAGATGGCCTGCGCCAAACGGCGAGCCTCCTCGGAATCAACCTCTAGAAGATGGTAGGCAATGCGCTGAGCTGACTTTGGGCCAATGCCTGGTAGACGGCCTAGCTCGTCAAGCAAGCGCTGCAGCGCACGACCATCGTTTGTGGTATCAAACGCCATGGATTAGAACAGTCCTGGGATATTCAGTCCGCCGGTCACTGCGCTCATCTGGGCGGATGCCTGAGACTCTGCGGACTCAAGAGCATCGTTTACAGCAGCCAGAATCATGTCCTGGAGCATCTCGATGTCCTCAGGATCAATTGCCTCAGGATCAATGGTGATATTGGTCAGGCGGAGGTCACCGGATGCGGTTACCTTAACAGCGCCGCCACCAGCGCTTGCAGTTGCCTGCATAAGAGAAGCCTTCTGCTGAGCCTCCAGCAGCTGCTCCTGCATTTTACGAGCCTGAGCCATCATCTGATTGCGGTTCATGCCGCCCATGTTAAATCCACCACGTGCCATATGTTCTCCTATCGTCGTATCTATTTTAGACAAGTTGCGCTTTTTGCGCTGGCGCATGAGGATCCATGCACCAAAGCGTCATATCGCGAGAATATCGCGAGAAGTTCTAGTTGTTTGCAGGGTCTACAGGAGCGGAAGCTCCGGCGTCCGAAGGCGATGCCGCGTCCGAGGATACTGCTGCGTCCGACTTCTTCTCTACCGACAAAGAAACCGCTGGTCCAAATACCTTCTCGAGCATATCCGCCACGTTATTGAGCTCTGGAGGAAGCGCCGAGCGAGCCGCAATGTCCTCTGGTGAAGCTGGTGCTGGAGCAGGCTTTGGAGCCGGAGCTGGCTCGGGTTCAGGTGCTGGCGCTGGCGCTGCAGGAGCAGGCGTTACTGCAGGTTGCGGAGCTGGCGCGGCTGGAGCTGCAGGTGCAACTGGAGCTGGAGCAGCGTCTTCAACGGAGTCATCCAAAACCGCAGCTACGTCATCATCGCTGTAAGGGACCTGATCATAGTCAGGAGCCTCAACTGGAGCTCCGGCAGACGCAGGTTCATCCCAAGGCATTGGATATGACGCCTCGGGTGCTGGTGCTGGAGCTGCAGGAGATTGTGCAACAGAAGCCGGTGCTGGAGCTGGAGCTGGAGCCTGAGCTGCACGTTTTTCTCGCGAGATTGCCGTTGCGGCAAGGCTTGACTCAACATATTTTATGCGGCGTGGGCCTATGACCTGGGCAACGCACTCTTTTACAAACTCGGAAACTGCTGGCGCACTGAGCATCCTCATGGCAAACGAGGAGCCCTTGGGCAGCGTAACTACCAGCTCAGAGCCATCGTCGGATTCGAGTGTTGAGCTGACCAACAGTGCTGCATGAGCAGCATTCTTGGAGGCGCAGACCTTGCCAACTTCTTTCCACTGTCTGACGAGAAGAGCGTCGGACTGGTCAACTTCTTTTGGCGCAGGCGCCGCCGCTGCTGGTACTGGTGCTGGTGCTGGAGCTGCAGGTACAGGAGCTGGCGCAGGCTGCGGCGTTGACGCAGATGCGGGAGCCGGAGCAGGTGCAGGAGCGGCAACTGGTGCAGCCGCTGCAGCTGGAGTTGGCACAGGTGCAGGTGCTGGAGCTGGTGCGGGTGCTGGTACAGGCTGTGGTGCTGGAGCCGCAGACTGCGGTGTTGGCACAGGCGCGGGAGCCGCCACTGGTGCGGGAACCGGTACAGCAACCGGAGCTGGCTGCGATACCGATGCAGGCGCGGAAGCTGCGGGTTTCTCGACAGCTGGAGCCGCAACAACACCGCTTGCTAGCTGCTGCTCAAGAACTGCTACCCTATCTGCCAGCGCTTCCAATGAAAGCTCTGTGTTAGGACGCGCTAGCTTGGTAAACGCAACCTCCAGGACAAGTCGCTGGTTCACGGCGGTACGCATCTGATTTGCAGCGTCGCCCAGAACGGTCAGAACTCTGGAGAGCCTATCAACCGAGCCAAATGCCTGAGCCTCTTTGGTAAGTTGCTCGGTTGATGCGGTGGAATTTGCGAGTGCTGGAGAATCAACGCCCACAGCTGCGGCAATGTAGAGATCCCTTACGTGAACGGCAAGCTCGCGCGTGAACTGCAGCAGATCTTTGCCACCTTCAAATAGCGTATTTACCGTGGTAAAGAGTGAAGAAATGTCTCGCTGAGCCAGAGCCATCGCAGCATTGTTAATAAGAGAGCCAGATGACTGGCCCAAAACGTCGCGAACCGTCTGCTCAGAAATAACGCCGCCGCCATAAACGGAGAGCTGCTCAAGAGAAGAAAGAGCATCACGCATGCCACCGCGCGCATGGCGAACAATAAGATCAATAGCTGCGTCTTCGTAGGTAAAGCCCTCATTTTTGCAGACGTTGACCAGGTGTTCTGCCATCTCGTCAGCAGCAATGGAGCGGAAATCAAAGCGCTGCACGCGGGACAGAATGGTTGCAAGAATTTTCTGAGGATCGGTGGTACACATGATAAATGTCACGTGTGAAGGAGGCTCCTCCAGCGTCTTAAGCAGGGCATTAAATGCCGCCGAGGTAAGCATATGCACCTCGTCGATAATATAAACCTTACCCTTGCCACGCACGGGAGCGTAGCTGGCGCGAGAAATAATCTCTTCTCGCACGTTATCAACGCCGGTGTTAGAGGCAGCGTCAATCTCAAAGACGTCTGGATGCTGACCAGCAGCAATCAGCTGACAGTCCTCACAAGTGCCGTCGGGCAGATGACCGGGAGCCTCGTGACAAAGGATTGCTTTTGCCAGCAAACGAGCCATAGTGGTCTTACCTGTGCCGCGGGGTCCGCAGAACAGGTATGCGTGGCTGAGCTTTTGCTCCAAAACCGCTCGCTCAAGGGTGCCGACCACATGCTTCTGGCCAACTACCTGCTCAAACGTTTGCGGTCGATACTTTGTATACAGTGATTCCATTCGTCCTCCGACGGCAGATTTTTCACCTTCAAGTATACCCTCTGAACTAAAAGGGTTTCTCGCTAAACAAAAACGGGGCAGCCGAAGCCACCCCGATTCTGTACTCTGCGGTTTTGCGCGAGCAAATACCTGCTACTCTGCAACCTCTTCGGTTGCAGGTGCCTCGGCCTCAGCCTCAGCCTCTGGCTCTGCAGCTGGTGCGTTCTTTGCGAACTCAGCAGCACGCTTTGCCTTCTCAGCAGCCTTAGCCTCAGCAGCAGCCTTACGAGCAGCCTCCTGCTCAGCAGCCTTAGCAGCCTTTGCCTCCTTGGCAGCCTTAGCAGCCTCGAGAGCAGCGTTTGCTGCGCCACCGAACTTGTCGGCGAAGCGCTGGACACGTCCACCAGTGTCGACAAGCTTCTGCTGACCCGTATAGAATGGGTGGCACTTGTCGCAGAGGTCAAGACGCATCTCTGGAACAGTTGCGTGTGTGGTCCAGGTGTTTCCGCAGGTGCAGCGAACGGTGCACTCTACGTACTCTGGATGAATACCTTGCTTCATGCAGGACTCCTTACATCGGCCCTGGTTTCCGACCAGAGCAGGGGTGTCTTTATGAGCACGTGCTCAATCAAGACAATAAGCTGAAAAAGTATAGCAGAACAACACCTCTGTTGCTAGAAGCAGTTGGCGAGAAATTCACATTTTGTTCAGACAATTCTTGTGTGCGACAACTTTTGAGAAGCCCTTGATACGCTAAAATCCAATGCAACATACAAAACCGGTCTACAGCCCTTCGGAGGCATAATGTTTTTATCGATTGATGTGGGTAATACGCAAACCGCCATTGGTTTATTTGACAGTGAAGGCACTATGGTGCGCGGCTGGAGAATGCCCACCGATCAAAGCGACACCTCCGACATTCTGCATGGCCGCCTCTTCATGTTCTTCCAGAAAGATGGACTGAGTCTTGACGACGTTGAGGCTGGTGGACTTTCGTGCGTGGTTCCCGTTATCACACGCGCTTGGCAACGCTGCTTTGAGCTGCTGCTCAACAAGCCTCTGACCCGCATTAACGCGCTTTCCACGGATAAGATTCGCTTCAATATCCCCCACCCCGAGCTTGTGGGCGCTGATCGCATAGCAAATTCCGTTGCCGCAACTGAGCGCTATGGTTATCCGGTTATTGTGGTTGATTTTGGCACCGCAACCAATTTGGACGTTGTCGATAAGGACGGCGTATTCCGCGGGGGTGCCATTTCACCAGGCATTATGATTTCTGCAAACGCTCTGTTTGCACGCGCAGCCAAGCTTTCCAGCATTCCTATCAAGGCTCCCGAGACCGTTTTGGGCAACACTACAGAAAGCGCTGTTCAGGCAGGTATTGTAGTGGGCGCAGCTGCTCAGGCAGAGGGTCTGGTTGCCAGAACGCTCAAAGAGCCTGGTATTGAGGGTGCAACTGTAATTGCAACGGGTGGCCTTGCAAATACCGTCAGCGAAGCAACAGATGTCTTTGACGTGGTTGATCCGCAGCTCACCATGCGTGGCATTTATCTGATCTGGAAGCAGTCAACCGAAGCTGCCAAGTAGGTCCGTGAACAGCTCAACGGCGGTTAAACCGCTGGCACAACGGAAGCTTCGTCCTCGCTTACAAGGATTTCTTTACCATCCTCATCAACAAGGATGGCATGACCCCACACGTCAATACCGCCAAATCGAGCGGTCAGCGCAACGTTACCGCTGGGATATACCTTGTTGACCTGCTGCCCAAGCAACGGAACCATATCAAAGTAGTCGCTCAGAATCAGCGCGATGGGCCCCGCAAAGCTCCTTGCTCGTTTAACCTGCTGCTCCCACGCGCTTACGCTATGAACCACCAGCTCAGATACCCTTTTGGCGAGAAGCTCTGTGTTGTCTGCAACATCAAACGCCAAGTTCAATACCTTAGCGTCTGCGACAACGCTTACCACGGCAAACATGCCCTCTTGATAACCAGCGGTAGCCTTAATTGAGGCAACTACCTGGTCTTTGTAGCAGATATCGTAAGGCCAGCAAATACCAAAGTTCTCATCTGCTGCGCGCAAGAACTGACAAACTCCCAGTGCTACAACGTATGGAACCGCAGGTACATAGGGCATCGAGACACCAAGGCGCACAATAGTTGCAACCTCAAAGGGTTTCTCGCCAGCCGGTGTGGAAGCTGGCTCAAGGCACTCGTCTTGACTCTGGGCAGCGTATTCCTGCACGTCAAAGGCGCGGAACACAAACTCTCCCGTTTGTGCACCACCGCGTGCCAGCTCTAGAGCTTCTTGTGCTACTCCCACGTAATGGCTCCCAGGTCCTCGGTTACGTGACCAACGCGCTGGTCAGGAGGGGCAATCTCCACACCGCCGTGCGAGAAGAAGCGCACAGGATCGTGCATCAGGTCCTCCATAGGAACAAGCACGTAATCGCGCTCGCCCATGCGTGGATGAGGCAGAGTGAGGTGTTTACCTGCGTGTTGTTCACCCTCAACCCACAGAAGGTCGCAGTCGATAGTGCGAGGACCATGGCCCTCCTCGCCCTTCTTGCGTGTGCGGTTGAGAGCGTTCTCTACCTCAAGCAGCTTGTCCATCAGCACCAGCGGATGGAGCTCAGTTCTAATCTCGGCAACGGCATTTACCACGGGCGTAGCAATGCCATATGCAGGCTCGGTCTCGTAGGCATGGCTGACCGAAACAACGCAGGTCAGAGGAATCTCATCGATGAGCTGCGTTGCACGAGCCAGGTAACCCACGCGATCGCCCACGTTGGAGCCAAGAGCCACAAAGCCCTGACGAGGGTCGCGCTCGGTCATGGCCCAGTAAGCGTTGATGGCCTGAGCGGTTCCGGCAACGTCGTGAACGCGCAGGATACGGGCACCGTTAGTGATTGCGGCAATGCAGATTGCATGCGTAGCTGCGTCGCGCTGCGTAGCCTCAGTTACGCCAGAAACAGCGCCGACAAAGCGCTTTCTGGACACGGCGCAGAGCAGCGGATATCCCATAGAAACCATCGAACGAGTAGCACGCTGAATTACAACGTCCTCGTCCGCAAACTTGTCAAAGCCTGGACCTGGGTCAATGCAGATGCGGTCCTTAGAAACGCCGGCGCGCATCAAACCGCGAGCTTGGTCGCCCAAAAATCCCATAATCTGGCGCATGATAGGCGCCTCTTCTGGCAGAGTAAAGCGACGCTGTGAGCTCAGCGTGCGTGTCTCGGTTCCTGTAGCTGCGGCTCGAGCTGCTGCGCTACCAGTAAGGCGAGAAGGACGCATGTCGTCCAGCTGCACCTGCTTTCGCTCAACACGAGCACCAAGGCCGTCTTTGTTCCAGTGCATCACAATGCAGCCACAGTCAGATTCCGCAGCTACAGCAACCATTTCTGGATCGGTGAAGCCAGTAACGTCGTTGATGATGGATGCTCCAAGGCGGACGCACATCTTTGCTACCTCGGCATGGCGCGTATCAATGGAGACAATTGCACCAGCAGCTACCAGCGCGCGCACCACGGGTACTACACGCTCGGCCTCTTCTGTAGGCAGAACAGGCGTGTGACCTGGGCGAGTAGACTCTCCCCCAACGTCAATAATGTCAGCGCCCTCATCCAACATCTGCAATCCACGAGCAATTGCAGCTTCTGGATCAAAGTTCTTTCCGCCATCAGAGAACGAGTCTGGAGTGACGTTGAGAACACCCATGATTCTAGGACGCGCCAACGAGATAGTGTGAGTTCCACATTGCCAGGTGTTGTAGCTTTGACGAAGCATGAATCCTCCTTGCCAGCTATGAATGTTTCTATTGTAGCGGTATTGACGGCTACTAGTCGTATACCATGGATTTATTGAAAGTTTATTGCCGCAAACGCACCGCTTGGCGCCGTAACTGGAGCGTGGAACGCGCGTCGCGCGCGGCTACTGTGATACGAATCCACTGCGACCTAAACCACCAGGTCGTAGTATGAAAGAGGAGTTATGAGCCAGACTCAAGAGTACAAGCTAATTTCCTGGAACGTTAACGGTCTGCGCGCCGTGCTTAAAAAAGATCCTTCGTTCACGGAAATTTTTGAAACCATAAACGCTGATGTATTTGCCCTTCAGGAGACTAAGCTGCAAGAAGGCCAGGTGGAGCTGGATCTTCCCGGCTACGTTCAAACCTGGAACTACGCAGACAGAAAGGGCTATTCGGGCACAGCGGTTTTCTCGCGAGAAACCCCTCTGCAGGTAATTCGCCAGATCGGATGCCCTGTTGCTGACGACGAAGGTCGCGTTTGTGCGCTGGAGTTTGAGAAGTTCTGGTTTGTGTGCGTGTACACGCCAAACTCAAAAGACCAGCTTGCGCGCCTGGACGAGCGTCTTGAGTGGGATCAGCACTATCGCGAGTTCTTGGCTGAGCTATCTGAGCAAAAGCCCGTGATTACCTGCGGCGATTTTAACGTTGCCCACAACGAGATTGACCTCAAGAACCCATCATCTAACAGGCAAAACGCAGGTTTCTCTGATGAGGAGCGAGAGAGCTTTACTAAGCTGTTGGACGCAGGCTTTACCGATACATTTAGGTATCGCCACCCCGACATGACCGGCGCTTACAGCTGGTGGAGCTACCGCTTCAATGCTCGCAAGAATAACGCCGGCTGGCGCATTGACTACTTCCTGGTCTCCGATCGCATTGCTGAGCAGGTCAAAAGCGCATCCATCTTGAGCGAGGTCTACGGCAGCGATCACTGCCCCGTTGAGCTGAGCATTGAGCTGTAGTACGCGCAGGTAGCGAGAAGACCGGTCTTCTCGCCAGGGTTGCCTCATGATGGCGGCCGTGATTAACTAGAGTTGTTGATTGAGATTCAAAGGAGCACGTCATGCGCATTACTTGCGACGTTCATACTCACAGCCTGTACTCGAGGCACGCCTATTCAACCGTTGAGGAGAACGTTCGTGCAGCTTCTGAGCGTGGCTATGAGCTGCTTGGAATCACCGACCACTTCTCGTCCATGCTGTATGACCAGCAGACCATTAAGAATTTCCAGTTCTTTATGAACACCGCCATTTGGCCAGAAACCTGGTACGGCGTAAGGCTGCTTCACGGCGCTGAGGTTGATATTGTTGACCTTGAGGGCAACCTGTTTGCCTACGATATTACGTTTGACCAGGGTATTAATGGCGATAAACTCCGCCAGCCCCATATTCTTGGCGAGCACATCCTTGGCACCTGTGATTATGCGGTTGCTAGTATCCACAGCAAGCAGTGGGCGGCTGGCGCCTCACAGAAACAAATTACCCAGATGTATGTAAATGCGCTGGATAATCCACATGTTTTGATTCTTGGTCATCTCGGCCGCAGTGGTTTAGATTTTGATGTTCCCGCACTGGTCAGAGAGTGTCGCGATCGAGGCAAGCTTATCGAGATGAATGAGGCTACGCACGATGAGGGCCAGCGTGAGGTTGCCATTGAGCGTTGTCGTGTGATTGCAGAAACCTGCGCTGAACTGGGATGTAAGATTTCTTTTGGCTCAGATGCTCACATTGCAACCCGCATTGCTGATGCACACTCCGTTATTAAGCTGCTTGAAGAGGTTGATTTTCCTGAGGAGCTTATGGCTTGTCGCGATGCTCAGACGTTTTTGGACACCATTGCTGACGCCAAGATCCCAGCCTCTAAGCAGGGCTATTAAGCAAGAAAACTGCAGCTCACAACAACATCGCACAAAGAAACAAAGCCGCGTTTTCACGCGGCTTTGAACTGCCTCCCATTTCTTGGACATGAGAAATGAGAGGCAGTTCAAAGCACACCTAATGAAGATAATCTGTCAAAAAGCCGTATACATTACGCTGAAAATACCTCAAACGTGCAGATTATCTTCATTAGGTGTGTAATATGGCCGTAATTGAGCAGAATATGTGACTTAAGTGTGTTCCTTAGGTGCGGAATTTACATATAGTTAAATCTTTTATATGACGCTATTCATTTTCTAGCATATTAGGTTAAGTTTATGCATAGATATGCATATCAGGTAGTACGACCGCCTAGCTGCCTGGCTATCTTGATTAAGAACATGTCGATTCTTCGGCAGAA
>CAUTOT010000024.1:0-12580 GCA_963539765.1 uncultured Atopobium sp.
CCTTTCAAGAATATGCCCATAGAAATCATCTTATACCTGATACGGATGTCATTGTCTTTGAGCATGTACCATGCACAGATGACATTTCTCATCAAACTGGTTTTAGGGCGGGAGAAGAACTTATTCACATTGTTCGAATCCGCAAACTCAACGGATCTTCTCGCCAAATAGATAACGATTATCTCTTGGCATCCGCAGTGGGAAATTTAGGCAAAGACGATGCGGCAACCTCGATTTTTGCGTATTTAGAGAACACGCTTCACATGAAAATTCTAAAGAGCAAAAGAACCATCAGTGTTGAGCTGGCAACTGAAGAAGACCAGCAACATTTAGAGCTTGGAGATTTTAATTGCGTAGCGGTGGTAGAGAGCCATTCGTTTAACTCGAGAGGCGTTATGTTTGGCTTTACGCAAACTCGCAGCCACCCAGAAACGTTCTGCTATAAAGTTATTTCAAAGAGATAGCCTGGCGTTAAATGTGCAGAATAAATTTCTTCTCTAGTTTGTGGAAGACGGTATAGCCAATTACGAGGGCAAGAACTGCAGAAACAAGGCAGCCTAAAATGGTGCTTGTTGCAGGAAACTTCTGGAAAAGAAGGCAGTCTCTAATAAATGTTACAAAGTGGAACATTGGATTAAAGCGCTCAATCTGAAGCATCCAAGGTGACATGATGTTAACGGAATAGAAGAGCGGTGTACCATACATCCAGGCAGTGGTTACAACGCTCCACAGGTGGATAACGTCTCTAAAGAAGACTGCAAGGGCCGAGAGAAGCATTGCAAGACCGATGCAAAAACAAGCCAGAAGAAGCAAAGCAACAGGTGTGAGCAATGAATAAATTGTCAGCGGAATGCGGAAGACAAGCATAACAATGCCAACAGCAATGAGCGAGAAAAGATAGTTTACAACCGCAAAAAGCACCTTCTGAACAGGGAAAACAACACGATTGATGCGAACCTTCTTAAGCAAGCTAGATGCATCAATAATTGAACGCATTCCCATAGTGGTTGCATCGTTCATCAGCTGAAACGCTGTGTTACCAAGAATAAGATACAGAGGATAGTTCACAACATCCTCGGCGCGGTTGCCTAAAAACGTAGAAAAGACAACTGCCATAACGGTCATCATCAAAAGTGGGTTCAAAACTGACCACACAACGCCCAAAATGGAACGGCGATATTTGAGCTTAAAGTCTTTACTTACCAGCTGACGCAAAATGAACTGGTCACGCTGATGTGTTGGATACCATGCATCTCGAGCAGAAACAGCAACAAGACTTGCACTATTAGTATTTGCAGAAACTACGCTTGTGTCCTGCGCATTATTAGTTTGTGTTGAAGACTCGCTCACGCGCTATCCTTTTCTACCGATTTCTGTATGGTTTATCCTAGCACAGACAGACAAAGCCGTTTAAACTTGAAACATTGTTGAACTGTTTTCTCCACTATTTTGTTTATACATGTGGTGACAAAACTATTTAGAAACAGTGCTACTTGGCGGCCTTTAGTAAGAACGCTGCTTTGCAGTACTTATAGAAATGGTGCAAAATGTCTCAATCCCCTCTTGGACGCACACTTATCATAGCTAATCCCGCTGCCCATAGTGGTAAAGGCGCTGCAGGTGCGGAGTTTGCTCGACACTTCCTTACCAGCTATTCAGCCGCAACGGATGGATACGAGCTCAAGCTCACCACAGCTATGGGAGATGCTCGTGTCATGGCCGCAGAAGCAGCAGATTTTGATACGGTTGTCGCACTTGGCGGAGATGGCGTCATCCACGAGGTGGTCAACGGCCTCATGACCTTATCGCCAGAGGTTCGTCCAGCGCTTGGCATTATCCCTATGGGCTCGGGAAACGACTATGCACGCACCTTGGGCATGAAAATTAACGACCCCGAAGGCGCGTTTGCACAGCTGGTCCGTGGCAAGGTTAAGCAGCTAGAGATCGGTCGCATCAACGACGTCTACTTCATGGAGACCATGTCGTTTGGACTTGATGCAGCTATTGCAGCCGACACCACAAAGCGCCGCGCGAACAACTCCTCTACCGAGGGCGAGGCGCTCTTCTTAACCTCGGGCCTCAAGTTTATGGCTGCAGGTAGCAAGGGTTACCCTTGCACCGTCTCATTTGATGGCGAGAAGGACATTGATCTTCAAGCGCTTATCATGGCCTTCCAGATTGGCCCTACGTATGGCGGCGGCTTTAAGGTCTGTCCACATGCGCAGCCTGACGATGGCCTTCTTACCGTCTGCTACAACACTAAAGTACCTATCATTCCTCACCTGTTGGCTCTGTTTGGCCTGGCAAGGGCTGGTAAACACGTCAACTCCCGCATCATTGAGGAGCGTCACCTCAAGCAAGCAGTGGTAACTTTCCACAAGCCTGTCCCAATTCAGGTAGACGGAGAAGAGCTTCCCTTTGCAGAGCAGTTTGTCATTGAGGTTATTCCCGCTGCACTTTCCGTGATTGTTCCCTAGCGCGCCACGTGGCTCACACATCACAAGAAGATCGATCTTCTCGCCAAAAGGCTTAACGTTAAAGAAACAGGGGCACCTGCCAGCGCAGATGCCCCTGAATTTGTATCGTGTAAGCTAAGACTTTACGACTAGAACTTAGCGAGCTTCACGCTCAAGCAGAGCCTTAACCTCAGCTGCGGTATCAAGCTCCATAACGCGAGCAGTGAGCTCATCTGCCTCAGCCTTTGTCCAAGCAGCAATAGTCTTGCGGGTACGCAGGACAGATGGTGCAGAGACGGAGAACTCGTCCAGACCAAAGGAAAGAAGGACTGGGATGAGCAGTGGATCTGCAGCTGCCTCGCCACACATACCAACCATAATCTTCTCCTTGTTGCCCTCGCCGATGAGGAACTTGAGGGAACGGAGAACGGATGGCTGGTAGACCTCGTAGAGGTAGGCAACGCGATCATTGCCGCGGTCAGCGCACATGGTGTAACCGATGAGATCGTTGGTACCAATAGAGAAGAAGTCGCACTCACGAGCCAGCTTATCTGCAATCAGAGATGCAGATGGAGTCTCAATCATGGTGCCAACCTCAATGTCCTTGTTGTAAGCTACGCCCTCAGCGTCAAGCTCACGCTTGCACTCCTCAACAAGAGCCTTTGCCTCGCGGACCTCGTCAACAGTGGTAACAAGAGGAAGCATAATCTTGATGTCGCCAAATGCAGATGCGCGGAGAAGAGCACGGAGCTGAACCTTGTACTGCTCGGCATTGTTGAGGCAGTAACGGATAGCGCGGAAGCCCATGAATGGGTTCTCCTCAGCCTTCATGTTGAGGTAAGGAATCTCCTTATCGCCACCGACATCAAGAGTACGAATGATGACTGGCTTATCCTTCATGCGAAGAGCAACCTTCTGGTAAGCAGCAAACTGCTCCTCCTCGCTTGGGAGCTCCTTAGCGTCCATGAACAGGAACTCGGAGCGGAAAAGACCAATGCCCTCAGCGTCAGCGTCAACTGCGCCGTTAGCGTCATCTGGGTTACCGATGTTAGCAACAAGCAGAACCTTGATACCGTCAGCAGTTACGGTCTCCTTGCCGCGATAAGCCTCAAGAGCAGCCTTCTCTGCAGCATAAGCCTCAGCCTGAGCCTTGTACTCAGCAAGCTCAGCCTCGGATGGATTGACAACAACCTTACCGTTAGTGCCATCGACAACAATAGCGTTGCCAGTTGCAACCTCAGAAGTGATGTTAGGAACAGAAAGAACTGCAGGAATCTCAAGAGCACGAGCAATGATTGCGGAGTGAGAAGTACGACCACCAGTCTCGGTAACAATACCTGCAACGTGGTCCTTATCGATGTCTGCAGTCATAGAAGGAGTCAGCTCATGGCAGACAATGACGGAGTTCTCTGGAAGTGTAGAGAGGTCAACAACCTCTTTACCAAGCAGGTCAGCGAGAAGACCGGTCTTGACGTCAGCAACGTCTGCTGCGCGCTCACGGAAGAGCTCATCCTCCATGCCAAGGAACATGTTGTAGTACATGTCGTAAGCGTCGCTTACAGCCTGCTCAATGCAGGTGCCGCCATCAATAGCACCGTTAACAGCCTCTTTGATGCCCTCATCCTCAGCAAACTCAATGTGGGCACCCATAATAGCAGCGGCTTCCTCGCCCACTGTCTTGGTCATACGCTCAATCTGTGCGTTAGTCTGTGCAATAAACTTAGTTACAGCCTCTGCGTAACGAGCCTTCTCTGCAGCAGTGTCCTCAACAGTGTGCGGAGTAAAAGTGAGGTCTGGATCTACGGCAACCTGAGCAGTACCGATGCCGATTCCGTTGGATGCATTGACTCCCTCAAACATACATGCTCCTATCATTGTCCGTTTAGCGGTGTATAACGTTCTGCAAGCCTATCCACACAGGACAATAGTCGCAGAAACTAACCTGTCTTTTTACAGGGTAACATTTTTTTGACCTGTTACGTTGTGAGTATCTTTAAATAAATTTCAATAAAAAACACTTGGCGAGAAAATCCTTCTTGCCAAGTGTTTATGCGTTCACAATAGTAAAGACGCTCTGTTTACTCCACGCGGAAAGAGCGCACCATCTGAGGGTTTCTCGCCAAAAGAACTATGCGTTCTAGCTGCGATTACTACTCAGAATCTGCAAGCCAAGAAGACTTGCCCTCGCGGCTCTCCTCTTTCTGGCGAGCAAGCTGAATCTCTTCTGCGATAGAAGCAGGCATTTCTCGGCCCATCTTCTTGTATAGAGCGGTGACAACGCGATCAATGGTTGCGCGCTTTGCGATTCCTCGACTTGCTGCAGTTGCAGTACCGCAAGCAGAAGCGTAAATAAGCGCGGTGTCGTAATCGTAGCCAGCGGTGGTCTTTGCAAGGAAGCCTGCGACCATGGAGTCACCAGCGCCGGTTGCGTTAACCAGTCGAATCTTAGCGGTTGGAACAATGTGCTCGGTTCCGTACTCGTCCAGAAGCAGAGAACCTGCGCCACCGCAAGAAACGATAACGTTGCGAGCGCCGCCGTCCTGGAGCTTCTTTGCAAATGGAATGCACTCTTCTGGGGTCTCTGGATTGGCATCAAAGATACGGCCAACCTCGTGGTTGTTAGGCTTGATCAGGAATGGCTGAGCCTTGATAGCCTCCATAAGTAGCTGACCAGGAGCATCAACAACAAACTGGATGCCGCGACCTGCAAGCTGAGCCATAAGGCGAGTATAGATATCCTCTGGAAGTGAGCTTGGAATAGATCCCGTAAGAACCAGGGTGTCACCTGCGCCAACAACGTCCATGCGCTCCAGCAGCTCATCAACCTTTTTCTCTGGAATGCGTGGGCCATTACCGTTGACCATGGTCATAACAATGCCGTTAAGCTTGACATTAATACGAGTAAAGCCAGAATCAAGCTTGACGAAGTTGCTTGGAATTCCCTGACGCTGCAGGTCACTGAGCAGGTATTCACCAGTAAAGCCACCAACAATACCCATGGCAACGGTGACTTTATCAAGCTCATTTAAGAGCGTGGAGACGTTAATACCATTACCACCGCAGTGCAACTCTTCTGAGGAGGAACGGTTAGTAAAGCCCATGTCCAATGTGTTTGGATGCATGACATAGTCAAGCGCGGGATTAAGCGTCATTGTGTAAATCACGGCGAGTCCTCCGAACTACAATAAAATCATGGAGACTTCAGTATGACGCAATCGCTCTCAACAAACAATTAGAAACTAGCGACTCACAAAAAAATAAAACCCCGACGCATGCCGGGGTTTGAAATTCAAATGGTGGATCGTCAGGGGTTCGAACCCTGGACCTTGGGATTAAGAGTCCCCTGCTCTACCAGCTGAGCTAACGATCCAATTAACGTTTCGAATGGGGTGGGAAAAGGGGCTCGAACCCTCGACCTACGGAGCCACAGTCCGTCGCTCTGCCAACTGAGCTACTCCCACCATTTGGCCACCTCATGAAACGCAGCTAAATCATTATTACAGAATCAGAAAAAGATGCAAGCGAGAAACGCAGATTTTTCAAACTCTTTTTTGATTTTCTTTAAAATTCGCCGGAACGATGGGTTTCTCGCCAAACAAAATGCGGAGAAGAACGAGCTTCTCCGCATCTAACTGAATGCGCTATACGAGCAGGTATATGGTGGTATGTCAGTAGTGCGGTGTCAAGAAACCGCAATCAGTCCGCTTAAAGCTGCAGACTGTGTCTAGAAACCATGAGCCGTAAGTACTGCATCCAGGCGATCCAGCGCTTCCTCAATCTCCACCCGAGGGGCTGCCAAATTCCAGCGCTTGAAGCCTTGGGCGGCCTCGCCAAAGAAGACGCCGTCGGTGAAGAAGACCTGGGCCTCAAACTGCAACAGGTGGTCGAGCTCTTCTGGCGTAAGACCAAGATCTCTGAAGTCAAGCCACTGAAGGTAAGTTCCTGTGATTGGCGCAAGCTTCACTCGAGGGTGCTTGGCAGCAAAGAAGTCCAGGACCAGCTTCTGGTTATCGTCGACGGCCTTAATGCATGCGTCCAGCCATGCCCCACCTTTGCTGTAAGCCAGCTCACAAGCTTTGAAGCTGATTGGATTGCATGAGGTGGTCTCTCGGGCCTGCAGGCGCTTCTCAAGGCGGCTGCGCAGTTCTGGATTGCTCACGATGATATTGCTGAACTGCGTACCGGCCAAGTTGAAGCTCTTTGAGGCAGAAGTGCAGGTGATAGTACGCGCTGCAACCTCATCAGAGATTGTTTCAAAGACGGTATGTGTGGAACCTGGCATGATGAGGTCATGGTGAATCTCGTCGGCGACCACGATGAGGTTGTGCTGAACCGCAATCTCTGCGATGCGCGTGAGCTCTTCTTTGGTCCACACGCGACCACTTGGATTGTGAGGCGAACACAAAATAAGCAGGGTATTCTTTGGATCAGCAGCAAGCTTTTCTAGCAGCTCAAAGTCAATGTCGTAGTGAGGGCCCTCTGACAGGACAAGCGGACACTCTACAAGTGCACGGTTATTCTCCTCAACTGCCATGTAGAACGGATGGTAGACAGGCGTAAACAGGATGACGCCCTCGTCTGGCTGGGTGAACTCCGCAACCGATGCAAAGAGCGCAGGTACCACGCCTGAAGAGTTGAGCAACCACTCAGGCTTTACGTCCCAATTGTGGCGAGTCTTCATCCACTTGCACACAGCCTGCTTCATCTGATTAGTTGGCATGGAATAACCAAGGATTGCGTCGTTGATGTACTCCTTGAGACCTTCAACAATCTCAGGAGCTGTGTGATATTCCATGTCAGCAACAGAAAACGGTGGAATACCAGGAGCTACATCAGGATTAACGTCGTACATGACGTTCCATTTTCTAGAACCAGTACCAGCGCGATCAACGCGGGATTCAAAATCGTAAGACATTGTGTCTCCATTCACGTAAGCCTATAACCAGTGTAGCTGCTTTTAGTGTAGCCACTTTTCTTTTCCTGTGTCATTCTTCTGATAAGAAAATCTTTGATGGCGCAACGTATTTGCAGTCCTTATTGCTATAATGAACGACGCTATATGTCTCCTTAGCTCAGCTGGATAGAGCGTCGGTCTTCTAAACCGCAGGTCGCGCGTTCGAATCGCGCAGGAGGCACCAGAAACTCCAGGTAGATGGCTTGCCGTCTACCTTTTTTGTTAAACTTTTTTACAAGTGCACCCTTTTTGCACCCAAACTGCATGACTGCTGCGTAAGAAATTACGTTTTCGTGTCTGATTAACTGACAACGAGCGATTTGTGTATAAACATTGGTCAATATGCAGGAAAATTAATCAAGAAATTGATATGTCGAACGAGAGGTACTGTTTTGGGTAAAAAACCCGTTTAGTTGGGGATTATTTTTGGACTTCGGAGTTTTGGCACTTACGTTTTCCCAGTTCAGAAATTTTGTGATAATTTCCAAAATTTTGTCCACGTAAAATTGCTGATAGATAGCTTGCATAAAATCCGAGCATTTCTGGATTCCCCAACTAAACGCATTTTTTACCACTTTGCCGCCGAACGGCACAATTTCTCTGAAAAATCCGGCTTGTACACAAAAATTACCCGTCCGATTCCATGAAATAGAATCGGACGGGTACTGGTTCAGCGAAAATGATGCGTCACGGCGAAAGTCCGTGCGTCAAGCGCGCTTACGCTCGGTGCACGGCGATGTGCGCAGCTGCACGCCAGGTGTTACAGCAGGTATTCTGCAATCTGGACAGCGTTAGTTGCGGCACCCTTTCTGATTTGGTCTCCGCAGCAGAAGAATGTCAGTGCATGAGTATTCTTATCAGCAGAGAGATCCTCACGAATACGACCAACATAGATAAGGTCCTGGTCAGAAGTATCAAGAGGCATTGGGTACTGAAGCTCTGCTGGGTTGTCCACAACCTTGATTCCTGGAGCATCCTCAAGAATTGCGCGAGCCTCATCTGGACTCAAAGGACGCTCAAGCTCAACAGTGATGGACTCAGAGTGTGAGCGCATCGTTGGAACTCGAACACAGGTGCAGTTAACGCGCAGCTCAGGAAGGTGCATGATCTTGCGACCCTCGTTTTGCATCTTCATTTCCTCAGAGGTATAGCCAACCTCATCAAAGCCGCCAATCTGTGGAATCAGGTTAACTGCCAGCTGGTATGCAAAAGGAGCGGTCTCGGTTACTTCCCTACCTGCAACAACGTCAGCCATCTGATTCTTCAGGCTGGTGAGACCAGGAAGGCCAGCGCCTGATGCAGCCTGATAGGTAGAAGCAATAATACGCTTTGCACCTGCTGCCTTATGTAGAGGATACAGAGGTACCAAGCCAATAATGGTTGCACAGTTTGGATTAGAGATGATGCCGTTATGGTTCTTGATATCCTCAGCGTTAATCTCTGGGATTACCAGCGGAACGTTTGGGTCCATTCTAAATGCATGGGAGTTGTCAACGCAGACGCATCCGCGCTTAACTGCTTCAGGGAGTAGCTCTTTTGCCTGCTCGTCGCCAGCTGCGCCAAGGACAATATCTACACCCTCAAAAGCCTCTGGTGTTGCTTCGCGAATTACAATCTGCTGGCCAGCAAATTCGATAGTTTTACCGGCGCTTCGAGCGGATGCCAGAAGCACCAGCTCCTTGATAGGAAAATTACGCTCTTCAAGGCACTGCATCATCTGGGCACCAACAACGCCGGTAGCACCAAGAATTGCAACAACCTTACCGTTTGGATCAAAAGCCATAGTTACCTCGAAACCATTTCGTCACGAACAAATCCGTTATAAATGACGCCAATTGTGCGATCAAAGTCGGCATTATCGACGCCCACAATAATACTAATCTCTTCTGAGCTCTGCGTAATCATGCGAATGTTGACGCCCGCATTGCCCAACGCGCCAAAGATCTTACCAGAGGTGCCGGAACGCCTAGACATATTGCGACCAACAACAGAAACAAGAGCTAGACGGTCTACCATCGTAATGTCATCAGGCTCAATCTCGCGACGAATATCGCTGATGATGGAATAAACCGTATCCTTTACGTCGGAGGCATTTACCACAATACCAAATGAATCAACGCCTGTTGGGATGTGTTCAACAGAGACGCCGTAGCGCTCAACAATATTAAGTGCACGGCTAATAACGCCAACCTCGTTGGACATGTGAGCCTTCTTAACGTGAATGGCCAGGAAGTCTTTTTTGCCTGCAATACCAGTGATCAAGTGCTCGTTTGTATCGCCATCAGCGGTCTCTCGAATGACGGTACCTGCATCTTCTGGACGGTTAGTGTTCTTAATCTGGATTGGAATATTTGCCTCGCGAACAGGGAAAATTGCCTCTTCCTGAAGAACGGAAGCGCCCATGTAAGAAAGCTCGCGCATCTCGTCAAAAGTAATGCGGCCAATAGCGCGTGGATTCTGAACAATGCGAGGATCCGCAGAAAGGAAGCCAGACACGTCAGTCCAGTTCTCATACAAGTCAGCGTCTAGGCAGCGAGCGACAATGGCGCCGGTAATATCGCCACCACCGCGCTGGAACAACTTAATTGCACCGTCAACGGTAGCACCGTAGAAGCCAGGCAGCACAAACGAGCCGCTGCGAGCAACAACTTCTTTAAGCCTAGAAGCAGTGCGCTCCATATCAATGGTGCCATCATGATGGAACAGCATAACGTCCGCTGCGTCAACAAAAGGCAGACCAAGATACTCAGCAAGAATCTGGCAGGTAAACCATTCACCCCTACTTACTACATATTCTGGCGAGAAGGACTTGATGTTTGTAGCAAACTTCTCAAACTCCTCGGCGACAGGCCATGTAACTCCCAATTCGTCAGCAATCTCCACAAAGCGAGTCTCAATATCTGCAAGCAAAGAAGTGCAGTCAACGTGATACTCAATGTGGGCATTTACCAGCAGCAAAAGATCCGTAATCTTGTTATCGGTTGAGTGGCGCTTTCCTGCTGCAGACGAAACAATAAAGCGTCTATCAGGGTCAGCCTCAACAATAGCTTTAACTTTTTTGAACTGCTCTGCAGAAGCAACACTTGAGCCGCCAAATTTTGCAATTTTGATCATTTCTAATTCCTCTTTTCAAGTGCAGCCATAAAGGTTGTAGGATCTTGCGAAAGTGCGCTGGTAAGAAGCTCACGGGCCTTCTCGGCACTTAGATTTTTAACCAACTGAGCGCCTGGCTCCCAGAACGTACCGCCCGGGACATCCGCCTGCGTCCTAAACACGTAATCGGAAACAAGCAGCTCTGGATTATACGAAAGACCTGCCGAGAAGGTCTGCTGACCCCCAGCAGGAGCCGCGGCACAGTCAATAATATCCTGCACGACGGCGTTTGCCGTTGGGTCGCCACCGGCACCTTGACCATAAAACTTGAGCTCGCCAATGGTATTTCCCACGGCAGTTGCAACGTTAAAGTTAGTTGGAACGTTGGCCTCTATGGTTGAGAGCGAAACCGCAACTGGCTCAACAGCTACCGCATACGATGAACCGTCAGAAACACCACGACCAAAGAGCTTGATTGTCATATCGTGACTGCCAAACATGGCAAGATCGCGCTTAGTTAAGTTTCTGATACCAGACATAGGAATCTGGTCTGTGCAGATTACGTCGAAGGCGATAGATGCAGAAATCATAGTCTTAGAGCGAACATCAATGCCGTCGATATCGCTTGACGGGTCTTGCTCGGCGTAACCCAGCTCCTGAGCCTTGCTCAGAACCTCAGCAAAGTCCGTTCCGTCTTTGAGCATGGAATAAACAATGTAGTTGGTGGTTCCATTCATGATTCCCCAGAACGCAGAAATCTCGTCAATACGGCGAACTTTCTGAATTCCCGCAATCCAAGGAATGCCACCGCACACGCATGCTTCAATCTTAAAGTTGACGCTTGCTTCAGCAGCAAGGGTCATAAACTCCTCAAAATGGGCTGATACTACCGCCTTATTTGAGGTGACAACATTTTTCTTAGCAGTCAACGCTGCTTTAATGTACTCATAGGCTGGCGTGAGGCCACCCATGCACTCAACAACGGTATCAAGCGCAGGGTCAGACAAGAGCGCGTCAAAATCGGACATTGCACGAGGGTCAATGTGCTCTTTACCAGCTCTAACCAAGATGGACGTCAGGTTAACGTCAGAAACACGCTCATCAAGAATGCGCGCAACTGAAGCACCAACCGTTCCAAATCCAAGTAGGGCAACGTTTTGCATATAACTCCAAATCTAGCAGTCATTTTGCGAGAAAACCAATTGCCTGCAAGGCTAATTGCAGAGCAAGGACAACCGCACGCAAAGGTGACTGCACTGATAACAATCTCATAGACAAAAACTACCAAAAACCTAGACAGAATCTAATCGACAGTTTTTCTCGTCTTCATAATGCTATGAACAATTCTATGTTACAAGCGACATTTACTTCTCACTGTTAAAATAATAGAAACGCAACACGCGAGACGCGCAATTTGCACGCGCACAACACGCGGCACATTCAACAGATTGGTGGTTTCATGGCCGTCGCATATCACAGCACAAGAAGCTCTGACCATAACGTCTTGGCTAAGCAGGCCATTTTGCAGGGAATTGCTCCCGATGGCGGCCTTTACATTCAAGATTCTATTGGCGAGAAACCCCTCGATCTTGCAAAGGTTTGTTCTCAGGGCTTTAAAGCTACTGCTTTCGATGTGCTTTCTGCTCTGCTGGACGACTACTCTGCTGAAGAGCTGACTCGCTGTATTGAGGGCGCGTATGGCTCTCAGTGGGACACCCAGGCTATCACGCCTGTTTCTGCTATCGGAGAAGACTGGCTGCTTGAGCTCTTCCATGGTCCAACGTCGGCTTTCAAAGACGTTGCGCTTCAGATGCTCCCCCGCCTGATGAGCGTTGCCCGCGAGGACGCGGGTGTCGCAGGTGTTGCGGGAGCCGCGGGCGTTACAGGCGCGACCAGCAAGAACATCATGATCGTGACCGCTACCTCCGGAGACACCGGTAAAGCTGCACTTGAGGGCTTCAAAGATGTTCCTGGTATGGGCATTACCGTCTTTTATCCTGAGGGAAAAGTCTCGGACATTCAGCGTCTTCAGATGGTGACCCAGAAGGGCTCAAACGTTGCTGTTTGCGCAGTTAAG
>CAUTOT010000025.1:0-11844 GCA_963539765.1 uncultured Atopobium sp.
ACGATATTCTCGACATAGATCTTGCCGTTTGCGGGCGACATCCACGCATGCGGATTAGCCTGACCCTGGTAGTCACCCTCGGCGATGGGGATGGCGGTGATGCCTTCGCTGAGGTCGGCGCGTTGAGCAGGCGAGTCATCGACGAAGCGCTCAAACCAGCGCTCAAGCCCCAGGCCGTTGTTGAGGATGAGCTGGGCTTTTTGCGCGCGCTTGAGGTCGTCGGGCGTAGGCTCGTAGTCGTGGATTTCGGCACCGGCCTTGGTGATGGATTCTACCTGGCAAAACTCGCCTGCAATGCGAGAAGCCATGTCCTGGATCACGGTGAAGGTGGTTAAGACAAGGGGAGCCGAGGAGTTTTGGTTTTGCGCGGAGCTTGAGTTGGCTGCAGAATCGCGTGGACTACATGCGGCGAGAGAAGCGATGGTAGCCGCAGAGCTTGCGCCAAGCAAGGTGAGTGCTGACCTGCGGGATAGGAGAGAGTTGCAGGTGAGGCGCGGCTGTGGGTTTGCGACTGTCGAGATATGCGTACAGCGATGTTTCATAGCGACTTCCTTCAAAGAGATGAGAGCAGGTAGCTACGGGGCTGAAAGTAAGAAACTGATAGCGTGAGGCCAAGAGTTAGGAATTTGGAGCTACGAGCTCAACGGGTTTCTCGCCATATTGTATTCCTATAAGTTAGCTTTGTCTAACTTTTGAAAATAAAGGGATTCATAAAGCAATAATTTGTAGACAAAAGTCCGAAAGATTGAACATGAAATTTAATGTGTCATTTATGTCACATTTTAAGCAAATTATTTCCGTTTAGTTTATTTACCATAGGATTTGTGGAATAAAAGTATTTTTTAGATAGCAAATTATGTGAATATGACTAGAATTTATTTGTTTCCTAATGGTTTGTGCTCGTGAAAAAAGGAGAGAGAGCATGGCATTCGATTTTACAGGTAAGCTGGTTCTGGTTACAGGCGGAAGCGCTGGTATTGGCGCTGAGATCTCCAAGGGTATTGTTGCTGGAGGTGGACATGTAATCGTTTGCTCTCGTCACGAGGACACTGGCCGCAAGTTTGTTGAGGAGCTCGGCGAGGGTAACTTCTTCTACACAATGGACATTGCAGATGCCGAGGGCGTCAAGAAGACCGTTGCTCAGATTCTTGAGGAGTGCGGCGACGTCAACGTTCTTATCAACTGTGCTGGTCGCATCAGCTCCGTTCCTTTCACCGAGGTTGACGACAAAGAGTGGAACAACACTATCAACACCAACCTCACCGGTACCTACAACGTAACTCACGCTCTTTGGCTGCACTTCATTGATCGTGGCGGCGCTCGCATCGTCAACGTTTCTTCCGTTGCAGGTAAGATCGGCGGCGGCCTCCTTGGTACTGTTGCTTACGCATCTTCTAAGGCTGGTATGAACGGCTTTACCAAGGCTATCGCTAAAGAGGGCGGCAAGTACGGCATTTCTTGTAACGCTGTGTGCCCATCTTTCACCATTACAGATATGACCACTGCGCTCTCCAACGATGAGGAGAAGTACAAGAAGGTCGTAGGCATTATTCCTCTCGGCCGTCCTGCACAGGCATCTGAGCCTGCACAGATGGTACTGTTCTTTGCTTCCGATGCTGCAAGCTTCGTCAACGGTGAGGTTGGCGACTGCGACGGCGGCATTGTTATGGACTAGGTGATTATTGATGGCTACAAAAGAACCAATTTCTCTTCAGCATCCATTTAAGGCGCTGGGCCGCATTCCAGGCGCAAATATCCTGGTACCACTGCTTCTTGGCGTTTTCATGAACACATTTTTCCCAGAGGTATTCCCAACGCTTGGTAGCTTTTCTGCAGCTATGACCGTTAAGGGTACTGCTGCTCTGGTTGGCGCTTTCATGTTGTGCGTTGGTGCAACTATTTCGTTTAAGAGCGCACCAAAGGCAGCACTTCGTGGTGCAATCATCATCATCTCTAAGGTTGTGTTCTGCGTTGCTCTTGGTCTTGCAGTTCTGTTCTTCTTGAACGATAACCTGCTTGGTCTTTCTTCCATGGTCATCCTTGCTGCTTGCTCTGGTGCAAACAACTCCATGTATGCAGGCCTGATGGCAGATTATGGTAACGAGTATGAGCAGGGTGCAGTTGCAATTACTACGCTGGTAGTTGGCCCTCCAGTTACCATGCTTGCTCTTGGTGCAACTGGTCAGTCTCCAATTAACTGGTCTTTGCTTGGTGCAGTTCTCCCAATTATCCTGGGTATTCTGCTTGGCAACTGCTTCCCATCTATGAAGAAGATGCTCACAAGCGCTCTGCCAGCAATTATTGTCATGACCTTCTTTGCTATGGGCACAACCATGAAGTTTGATTCTCTCATTATGGCTGGTCCTGCGGGTATTTTGCTTGGCGTTATCTGCTCTGTTTGCGGTGGCTTTATCAACTACTTTGTTGATAAAGCAACTGGCGGAACCGGAATTGCAGGTGTTGCAATTTCTTCCTGCGCAGGTGCAAACGCGCTTACACCTGCTGCAATGGCAGAAGCAAACCCAGCCCTGTATGGCGGCGCTGCTCTTGCAACAGCAAATGCACAGGTAGCAGCTGCAGTTATCGTTACTGCAATCCTGACTCCTTTGATTACTGGTTATGTTGCTGAGCACTTTGCTAAGAAAGACAACACTTCAGAGGAAGTTGTCGAGGCTGCTTAACAAGTTCTACAGTTCAAGTACAAAATCCCAGCACCTTAGGGTGCTGGGATTTTTTGTGCCGCGAAGCAGCATTGGCTACGTGCAAAAGTTGCTCGAAGAATGACAAAAGACGACTGATAAAGAGGCAGCGGATGCAGAAATCCTTCGCGAATCACTCGAATAAGTCTCCAAGTGGTAAAAATTGCGTTTAGTTGGGGTTTTCATTTTTCTGCATACAACGTTTGCCCAGATAAAAGTTTTTGAGGCGGTAAAAAATTGTCTTAGTTGGGGATAAAACGTCTAATTTTCAATTTTCATCCCCAACTAAACGGGATTTTTACCTTTTTTGGCACATAATTTTGAGGTCTAAAATTACGTATTCACAGAAATGAATATAACAACTTGATTATGCAAAAAGGGTCAGAACAAAACGTTTTGACCCTTTGATTTGCAATAAAACCTGCGACCATCTTTGCCACAAGTAATTGGGTGCGTAATTTCTGCAAGTAGCAACGAGCAATCTTAAACGACAACTACTTAATCAGGACGTTTCCTTCATAACTGTCATGAACATCCTGAGGCGTAACACCCATGTGCTTCTTATATAGTCTGCTGAAATAGAACGGATCGCTATAGCCAACTGCCTCGGAAGTCTCGCGTACAGAAAGGCCAGATTGAAGCAGCTGTTGAGCGTGATCAAGACGTTTTGCAATGATGAATGTCATTGGGCGAACGCCAAATGTTTGGACAAAATTGTTGGAGAAACGTTGAGTGCTCATTCCGCAACGTTTAGCCAGGTCAGGGATGGTAATTGGATCTGCAAAGTGGAGCTCAATGTACGTGCGAGCCTCGGCCATGCTCTCCTGGACCTTTTGACTGTTGGTGAGTAGGAACATAGACTTGATGAGCTCGGTACCATTGACAATCTGAGCAACACGATTGTCCAGCGATGGGGTGGTGTTAAGTTTTTCCAGGTCAAGCGCCTTATCAAGAATGCGGTCGAATCCTTGAGGATCAAATGCATAGGCATTGAAGATTGGGCTGGTGGCATCGCCCTGAACGCCATCATAGTAGATGTTTACGTGGTCAAACGAGCGTCCATAAAGGGTTCGATACGTTACGGTCTGACCTGCAGGAACATGTACAACCGTGGTTCCTTCGCAGACAAATTCATTTCCACCAATAGTAATCTCGGCAGCTCCAAAGACAGGAATGATGAAAACAGAATGAGCAAGTGAAAAAGTAACCTGGGAGTCAGCAATCTTCTGCTGTCGGTTGATTGAAAATACACTATACGTCTGCCGCGAATAGGTTTCTTTTAGCTCCTGCAGATTAGCCTGCATAGAATCTCCTCATTTCACAAGCGCTCAATTGCGCCGAGTATTAAAAATAACATGGAGAGTATTTTAGCCAGCAGAACCGCAATTGCAACCCAAAAATTAAATAAAATACCATTTCAGGGGTTAATTTTTGATTAACGAGAAAAACAATTGCCTACGTAACTTTTATAGAATGATTTAAAAAAGAACAATTTATGAATAAATTTTGTCCATTCAAATTAAAGATTTTACATTTTGATTGTTCGCTTTAAACTGCCGATAAATAGCGTTTTTTGATACCATGAATTAGTTATGCACAAATGGTTTCTTCAGGTTAACTTTAGATACTGCAAACTTCTTTGAGATGTCGTAGCTTTCTTTTAGTTTTCATGAATTCCATTGGTTTTGCAGGTTTTAGGTTTAGGTTTAGGTCTTATTGGCTTCTGTAGAGGTTTCTCGTAGAAGGTTTGTATATGGAGCAGCTTGCACACGTTTTTTCACTTATCGTTCAGCCCGCATACGACTTGACCGGCAGTTGGTGGGCTGCAATCTTTCTTTTTACTCTTGCAACTAAAATCATCCTGATGCCCCTGGCGCTCTGGACGCAGCAAAACTCTATTGTTATGGTGCGCCTTATGCCTGAGACTTTCCGCTTGAAGACGCGTTACTTCGGCGACAGAGAGACCATCGAGGAACGTTCCAATGAGCTCAACAAAAAGGCAGGTTATCACCCGCTATTGAGTCTTATTCCTCTGGCAATCCAGGTAGTCATCCTGTTCGGCCTGGTTGACGTTATCCATGGCATCACTGATTCTGGTGCACCTGGCACAGAGTTTTTGGGCATGACCCCAATTATCGACGGTGGTATCACCTGGATTATGCCACTGGCAGCAGCTTTGTCCTCGGTTGCTCTTGGCCTTGCTTCCAACAAGTTGAATCCGCTTCAGCGCGAGCAGTCTCGTGCCGAGAAGAACACCACAAACGGCCTCTCCATTGCAATGTCGCTTGTACTTGCGGTTTACGTTGTTTGTGGCATGGCATTCTACTGGGTTTGCTCAAACCTTCTCTCAATTCTGGTCCAAATTGTCTGCAACATTATCATCGACCCTCGTAAACAGGTTGATTATGACGATCTCAATGCTGCTCGCGACGAGTTTGAGGCAATGGACGCAGCAACCAAGTCCACTCACAAGTGGTTTCAGCGCGATCCTCATGCTGCCCGCGAAAAAGAGGACTACAAGCGCTTCTTTGACACCATCGGCAAGCATCTGGTTTTCTATTCTGAGTCAAGCGGCTTCTACAAATACTTCCAGGGCGCCATTGAGTGGCTGCTGGCAAACTCTGACATCCGCATCCACTACGTTACCTCTGACCCTAACGACCAGGTCTTTGAGCTGGCAAAACAGCAGCCTCGCCTGATTCCTTATTACTTGGGCCAGCGTCGCCTCATCACGCTCTTCATGAAGCTCGACGCCGACGTTGTGGTTACCTCCCTCGGTGACCTGGAGAGCTCTTACATGAAGCGCTCCTACGTGCGCAAAGACGCTGAGTACATGTATATGTGCCACCACATGACCTCTATGACAGTCACCTCGACGCGCAATGAGTACACCTACTACGACGACGTCCTCTGCGTTGGTCCTCATCAGCAGCACGATCTTGAGCTGGTCGAGAAGTACTACGACACGCCATCCAAGAGAAAGCCTGCTATTGGCTACGATCTTCTCGACAGGTCAATCAAGAACTACCAGAAACAGAATCTGGGTCAGCGCAAACCTGGCGAGAAACCCCTGTTGCTGATTGGTCCTTCGTGGCAGTACGACAACTTGATGGATAGCTGCCTTGACGGCCTGCTTGAGCAGCTCATGGGCCGCGGCTGGCGTATTGTGGTTCGCCCACACCCAGAGTATTTGAAGCGCTATCCTGCTCGTATGGAGGAGATCCTTGCTCGCTACGCTGACGCGGATCCAGAGGAGCTCTCCTTTGAGACCGACTTCAGCTCCAATACTTCGGTTCTCTCGGCTGACCTGCTGTTTACAGACTGGTCGAGTGTTGCTGAGGAGTTCTCGTTTACCACGCTCAAGCCGTCGGTCTTCATTGACACCGCAATGAAGGAGAACAATCCTGACTGGAGCAAGATTCATTCGGATCCATGTGACATTACGCTCAGAAACGAGATTGGCCGCAGCTTTGATCCTAAGGACCTCTCGGGCCTGGGTGACGCGGTTGCGCAGATGCTTGAGGAGACCGATAGCTGGTCGCACAAGATTGAAGAGATGCGTAACAATATGATTTTCAACCTCGGCCACGGCGGAGAAGCCGCAGGTAAGTTCATCCTCGAGCGCGTTTTGGCGCACCAGGAGGGAACCGCGGACGCTGATCTCGAGAAGAGCGACGTTGCCGCTATCGATGAATTCGCAACAACAACTGATGAGGACGGTGTTTCTCGTGATTAAAGCCATAACCTCTACCAAGAGAAACTCGCACAGCTCAGCTGCTCACAGGCGCGCAGCATTCCTCCACGCTGTGTTCTACCTTGCAGTGTTGACCTTTGCGTGGTGGGCGCTGCTGCCTGCAACAGCTCAGGCGTATGTTGACCCATCCGTCATGACCTACACCATCCAGGCGCTGGCCGCGGTGGTAGTTGCTCTTTCTGCCGTGCTTGGTGTGGCGTTTAGGCGTTCTCGTAAGGTGCTCTTCCGTCTGCTTAAGATTGATGAGAACGCAAACAAGATCGTTGAAGGCAAAGTACATAAGGTGGACGCAAAGGGTGCAGAAGCTGCAAATACTCAGATGAAAGAAATCCTTGCAGCAGAAGCCATCCGTCTCAAAGAGCAAAAAGAAGGCACCCTCAAGCCTAAGGGCCGCATTGGCGTTGCATTTCTTATTTCATTCTTCACGGTCTTTACTATCTTGGTTGTAGCTCCACTTGAGCTGGTAGCCAGTAGTGCGCGCGATCTCTCGTTTAACCTCAACGATGTTGCTGGTCCCGTTATTATTGCGGGTCTTGTCATCACGCTCGTTCTTACCGTGATTCTCTCGCTGCTGCGTAAGCGCGTGTTTAACGTTGTATCTGCGCTCGTAGGCGCCATCGGCGTGGCATCGTACGTTCAGGCAGTGTTCTTGAACGGTGGTATGCCACTTGCGGATGGACATGAGGTCATTTGGTCCAACTTTACCAGTCAGATGATTATCTCTGGCCTCATCTGGTTGGCAATTATTGCAGCAGCAGTGATCTTCTCGCTCCTTAAAGCAAGACAGCTTAGAACAGGTCTTCTGGTAACCGCAACGGCTCTTATCATTGTCCAGGCAGTGGGCGTTACAAGTCTGTGGGGTCCTTCAATTGCGGCGTCGATTGATGCCCATCCCGAGCACCAGCAGGTTATCGCAACGCGCGAGGGCCTCTACAGCGTTTCCTCCAAGAAGAACGTCGTGGTGTTTGTCCTGGACACTACCGATACCGCTTTTGTCCAGAAGCTCTACGATGAGTATCCAGAGACATTTGCGTCCCTTACTGGCTTTACCTGGTACAGAAATTCCGTCGGTTCTATGATTCCAACGCGCTACGGTGTTCCATCGCTGCTCTTTGGCTCTCGTCCTCAGCCTGGCGAGAATTTCAACGATTTTGTCTACAACTGGGCACAAAGCGATCAGTACCTCAAGGATATTCAGAATGCTGGATATCAAGCAGGTTTGTATACAGATCAGTTGAACTACTCTCATTACAGAGATACAGCACAGAAGTATTCCATCAACTACCACGAGCCTCGTGGTCGCGGCACAGATAATCAGTTAGACGTGCTGGGTGCACTGCGTATTCTCTATAAGACGGCATTCTGTAGGGACATGCCTTGGGTATTTAAGCCTCGATTCTGGTATTACACCGAGGACCTCAATATGCGTATGCGCAGACCAGTCAACATGGACGAGGTTGATCTTTCTTCGCAGCCTTACACCGAGGATGACCTCAAGTATTACCAGGAACTTCAGCACTACGGACTCTCGATTGACGACAGTGCTGGTCAGAAAGGATCGTTCCGCTTTATCCACCTTTTTGGTTCGCACCCACCTTATACGCTTGATCATAACGTTGAGCCTACCAGCGATCCAAGCAAGCAAAACGTTGAAGAGCAGACTATTGGCGCGTATAGGATTGTTGCGCAGTATATTGCTGAGCTTAAACGTCTTGGTGTGTATGAAAACACGTCATTTATTATTACCGCAGATCATGGCGACTGGTATTTGACTAACAACGACATTCAGCAGCCGTCTGCACCGGTCATCATGTATAAACCTGCTGGTCAGACTGCTGAAGAGGCAGCTCAGCCTATGCAGATTTCTGATGCACCTGTCTGGCACTACGACATCTTGGCGCAGACGCTTAAGGACATGGGTGTTGACCAGCAGACGCTTTCTAACTACACCACGCCGCTTGATGAGTCCTATGAGGGTGAGACTCGTCCTCGTTACTACATTGAGACCATTTCAAACGGCAAGCGAGATATCTTTGTCAGGGAGTTTGTCATTAACGGCGATGCCAATGACATGAAGAACTGGAGTCTCACGGGCAACGAATGGCCTGTTGAACCATGGCACGACTAAGCTAGGTGCCTGGCAACAGCTCGCTGGCGAGAAACCCGGCGTGCCCACTGCCGTATTTCTTTAACTCCGATGGATCAATGGCTACCGGTTGGCTGGAGCGGGGAGGCTCTTGGTATTACTTAAGCTCAAGCGGAATAATGCAAATAGGATGGCTCAATAGTTCCGGTCATACCTTCTACCTTAACCAAGATGGTTCAATGCGTACTGGCTGGCTCTCTTACGGAGGCAGCAGCTACTATCTACGCTATGACAATAATCAGCCTGTTTCAGGAGGTCTTACCGGCTCTATGATTTACTCGCAAAAAGCTCGCATTGGTGGTGTTACCTACGAATTTAATGCAAGGGGTGAAGCGCATAAAGCACTACCAGGAAACATTGTTCCTAAAGCATATAAGCCACTAGTTGAGGCTGCGTGATGACTATGAACAAGAAACATAAATGGCTGCCTCTAAAGATTATCTCTATAGTTCTGTTTCTTATGGCCACTGTCTTCCTCTTGTGGAATGCATTTGCTACGCCCTACCCATGGGCAATTGACTCACTTCAGCAAAAAGCGGTAGAGCGGGCCACACAAGAAGCTATCAATACCGCCAGGCAAGAAGGAGACGGCGGAAAGCCTTACCTCAAAGACATCGACTATATGAAGCTCACGCTTGGCAGTTGCTATATAGGAGTAAAACCAGAAACCCGGAACAACCTTATTTGGGAGATTCGATATAGAGATAAACCTGTGGGATATGTCATGCAAGAGCTCGGAACTTTAAGGTTCTCCGCTCTTGCCGGCAATTACGAGTCCTTCAAACTCGTGGATTTGGAGGAAATTTTTCTTGACGACTACAAGGAAGTAAGAGACGGCTCTGTAGAACTTGGACCTTTTGAATGGAAACTTCCCTTCGGTTGGGTAACGGTTGATGGACACAAAGCGTACCGACAAATCAACGGCTACCTTTTTTCACATGGGCTAGCAATAGTTGATGACTACTATTATGAGTTCGATGAGAATGGATATCTCATAAAAGCGATAGGTCCGGCACTGGATTCAGAAACCGAAAATTAAGTGATCCCGCAACAGTTCTATATGTTGTTTACGATCATTCCGGAAATGTAACTGAACTCGCCGAAAAAAGAAGGAGGCCATCAATACTGCCCGTCAGGAAGGAGATGCGGGAAAGCCATACCTGAAAGACATCGACTATACAGAACTTACCCTTGGTGGTTGTTATGTAGGGACGAATTTTAATACATAAATTCCGTATGGAAAAATAATGCCAATTGCCAGTCAAGCTTGCGTGTTTGATGACAGCGGATATCTTGTAAGAGAAGGTCCGTTGGAGGATTCTCCATCAGTTTCGGATACGTAACGTAGGATCCGGATACCTGCGGGTATCTGTGTGGGTTGCGTCAATTGAGTTACATAAACGCAATAGTATGCGGACTCATATAAAGCGAGCAAGAAGAAATCTGTAGTGCAGGAAGCTCAGGTAAACCTGCAAGGTTGCATCCTGACCCCACATACGCAACAAGAATCAATACAAGGCCAATTGCGATAAAAATACCACCGAACAGCGAGAGCAGTCTTTTCGAATGTCCTTCTGACCATGACGTTGTATTTGTTCGCTCCGTGGAGGCTGTGGTCTTCTCGGCAGGAACTTGTGCAAAGAAATGAGCAATCCACTTTGCATAGTCTCGTGCGCTTTGCACGAGAGAATGCATTATGCGAGCTACTATCGGTATTACCAGTATGGAAACACCTCCTATGAGCAGAAACACACCGGCAGAAAGCGCGCCGGAAAGGAACATGTCGTGCAGAAATCCCACTACAAGTGCCGGGATGCTCATTACTCCGCAGAAAAGACCACAGGCAACTGCAAAGCATAATGAAATAACAAGTGCCCAAATTACAAAATAAATGCTCAATGCCGTAAGTGCGAGGGCAAACGTAAGGGGTATCCAGACAATAGCGCCTATGACGAGAAGTACGATAGTTATGGACATAAGTACCGAATCAGAGCGGATACGCTGAGTTGCGCGTAGAAACGCAGGCATACTCTCCAGTGCTGATTGAACCGCATCATCAATGCTTCCCATGGCTGCTACGGCTTTTTCCTCGGACATACCGTCTTCCATACGGTCGTGTATTGCCTCGTCGTAATAGGCAAGAGCATCATCAATGCTGTTTTTGGGAACATGCTTTTTCTTAAGGTTTGCGCGAAGTTCGGCAAGAAACTCATCCTTTTTCATGACGATGCTCCTTCTTTAATGTAGGAGAGAATGTCTGTAATGGAGGCCTCATCAGCGATAAATCGTGAGAGCTCTAAGTGTCCCGCGTCAGTAATCAAATAATATTTGCGGAGACGACCGTTGTGCTCACGTGTGTATTCGGAAAGGAAATGTTGCTTAGCAAGACGTTTCAAAATGGGATAGAGCGTTGACTCGGAGAGCTCAAGCGATGCAGGGGCATCCCGGATGATTTGATACCCGTAGGAATCTTTGCGGGCTATGGCTGCGAGGACGCAGATATCAAGAAATCCACGCTTCAGCTGTGCATCCACAATACGTCTCCTTCAATATACTATGTGATACATAGTATATATTACTCAGGCATACTATGCAATACACAGTATGAAAAAATACAGTATGAACTTGCCATCTTTGTAGGTGTTGTAATATTTCTATAGCGCTATGTGTGTGAAAATAGTATGTATGAAAGACGGTCCGGTGGCGGACAAAGGAGACATGAGTTGAACTTCCGTGAAGACGATGCCGATACACAGAACAACACCGACGTGCAAAAAAGCAATGGACTCGCTTGATCACGATTTGCTGACAGGCGAGACGCTGGACGTTGGAGATAAAGTTACGCGTCGGCTCTCACAGGAGCAAGCCACCCTGCCTCATCCCGCTGCAAAATCGTCAGGCCCCATACAGAGCAAGCAAGAAATCGCAGCAGAAGCGGTTAAGAAAATGAACTGCGTTCCATTTCTTAGACACGAGAAATAGGAGGCAGTTCAAAACACACCTAAGTCGGATAATCTGTCAAAAAGACGTATACATGACGCTGAAAATACCTTAATCATGCAGATTATCTTTATTAGATGTGTAAAATGCCCGCATCTGAGCAGAATATCTTACTTAGGTGTGTTCCGTAGATACAGAATTTATCGATAGTTAAATTTCTTATATAAGTCTATTCATGTTTAAGCATATTAGATGAAGTTTATGCATAGATATGCATATCAGGTAGTGTGACCGCCTAGCTGCCT
>CAUTOT010000026.1:0-11808 GCA_963539765.1 uncultured Atopobium sp.
AGAGCTCTTGGTTACTGCGACTGTAAAAATAGCGATGTAACAAAAAAGGAGACCCGAAGGTCTCCTTTTGATGGTAGTGTTCGCAAGTACTAGATCTTGTGGACGCTAGAAGCCTGGAGCTTACCGTTCTGGCCGGTGGTAATCTCAAACTCGACAGGCTGACCCTCATCGAGAGTCTTGAAACCATCCATCTGAATCTCGGAGAAGTGTACGAACAGATCGTCGCCATCCTCACGAGAGATGAAGCCGTAACCCTTGTCTGGATTAAACCACTTTACAGTACCCTGAGCCATTTCGTGCCTTTCTTTCTTAGCCCCGCAGGGCAAAACTGCGCCTGTGGAGCGCGATACCGTGACGTTTCGCCACGTGGAATATAATAACCTTAATCAACAACTTATGTGGCGAGAAACCACTCATGGAGATTTTCACACCATCTACCGGAAGAGCCACAGGTAATCAAGCTGTTTTCCAGCATTTATTTATGGATATATCTGCTATTAAACGTTTTTTATCTCATTAGTTGAGCATTTTTTCATAGAAGATAGAGAATTTGTATAGGATTAATTTACGGGAACAATAACAGACATATCAAACTATTATTTATATAGAAAGTTATCCCTTCAAAAAAGGATATGCAAATGAAAAAGAAGACATGTTTGTCCAGCAGGCCTTCAATGCAAAAGCTTATTGCAGTTGCTTCGTTGAGTGCAGCTCTACTTTGCGGACTCCACGCTACTCCTGCTCTTGCAGAAACTACTGACACATCCACAGTAAGTGCCCCTGAATCAACTTCTAAATCCTATTATCCAAAGTGGAAAAAAGTTGATGGAAAGGTATATTTTTATACTGAAGATGAAACTATTCTAAAAAGTCAGTGGATTACTTATGGCGATGATAAATATTATGTAGATGAAACTGGAGCTGCAGCATCTGGTTTCTATACTACGCCTGATGGTAAAACCTGGTATTTTGAGCCAGAGACATGGCTACCGCACGCTAGATATGGCTTATTTTATATTCTCGAAAATAAAAATACTCCTAATTATCACTACACTTACTACTACGTAGATAAAGATAACGGCTTGATAAAAAACAATTGGGTTAAAACAGATAAGGGTTGGAGCTGGGCAGGCGCTGATGGTCGTTTTACTGAAGGATGGTTTACTGCTCCTAATGGTAAAACCTGGTATTTAACTAGTGAAATTGGTTCGGGTGTTCCGGTTATTGCTAAATCAGTTCCGGTCGATGGAAAGCTGTACTTCTTTGATACTTCGACAGGACTTTTACGAAATTCTTGGGTAAATTTGGGCCATGGTGTAGAAGCTTGGTATTGGGCTGGTCCAGATGGCGCTGCTATCTCTGGCTGGTTTAAAACTCCAGATGGCAAAACTTGGTATGCCGACCCAGAACATTACAATACAGTAGTAATGGGCGGAATAGATATTGATGGTAAATATTATTTCTTTGATCACAGTAATGGCCTTGTTACCCATGGTTGGATTGAGGATGATGGTGAATGGGCTTGGATTGAAACAGTTGGCTCTGTTTATTCTGGCTGGAAACACATGCCAAATGGTAAGTGGTTCTATTTTGATGAAAATGGAGAATTTCCTTTGCTTAAGAAAGGTGTCTTCACTATTTCTAGCGGAACTTATTACGTTGACGTAAATAATGGAATGACCGCTAACGATTGGGTGCAGCTCCCTAATGGCGGTTGGGCTTGGGCACAGTCAAGTGGTGCATTTGCTTCTGGTTGGTACACCACGCCAAATGGCAAAACTTGGTATTTTGATCCATCAGATCCACAGCATCCTGCAATAATTGGTGAGACTGAAATTAACGGTCAATCATATTATTTTGATTCAGGCTATGGTCTTCTGAAAAATGGATGGGTTCATAGAGCTGATGGTTCTTGGTCTTGGGCTGGAGAGAGTGGGGCGCTTCAATCAGGTTGGAAGCATATGCCTAATGGCAAGTGGTTCTACTTTGATACCAAAGATTCCAAGCACCGTATGCTTGTAGGTGTCGTCCAAATTTCTAGTGGAACCTACTACATTGACGAATCCGCTGGTATGACCGCTAACAGTTGGGTACAGCTCCCAGAAGGCGGTTGGGCTTGGGCACAGTCAAGTGGCGCATTTGCTTCTGGTTGGTATACCACGCCAAATGGCAAGACTTGGTACTTTGATTCAGCAAAACCAAGCCATCCTGCTTATACTGGAGAACACACTATTGATGGTAAAGACTATTACTTTGATGCTGGATATGGTCTTGCTCGCAATCAGTGGATTACCCGTTCCGATGGCGTAAGACGCTGGGCTGGACCAGACGGCGTACTTACTGAATACAAGCGCTAAATCAGTTTGAACTGCTCTTTATTACCTGGATTTATTGGAGTTAAAACAATGGAGAAGAAGATGCGTTTTTCCTACAGACCTTCTACACAAAAGCTTATTGCGGTTGCTTCGTTGAGTGCAGCTCTACTTTGCGGACTCCACGCTGCTCCTGCTCTTGCAGAGACTACTGATACATCCGCAGTAAATGCTCCTGCTGTAACAACTGAAACTACTGCAACATCTGAAAATACTTCTCCTACAGCGCCTGAAAACTCTCAGCCTGCCTCGCCTGCGACACCTGCAGCACCTGCAACGCCAACAACAGACCAGACACCAGCAGCTCCAACAGAGAATACAACGCCAACCCCTCAGTCTTCTGGATGGAGACAAGAAAACGGTCAATTCCGCTATTACAAAGAAGATGGAACACTTGTCACAAGTCAGTGGATCAAAGATGATTCTGGTTGGCACTATGTAGACGCTGCTGGTAATGCAGTCAAGGGTTGGTATACAACGCCTAATGGTAAAACTTGGTATTTTGACCCAACTGACCCGCTGCATACGGCAATCTTTGGTGAAGTTGAAATTGATGGTAAGTTTTACTACTTTGATTCAACAGGCGGACTTGTAACAAATGGATGGGTATATCGTTCAACAAGTTCTTGGTCATGGGCAACTGAAGATGGTACTTACTATTCTGGATGGAAGCATATGCCTAACGGCAAGTGGTTCTATTTTGATCCAGAAGAACCTCGTCATCGTATGTTAATTGGAACAATTCAGGTTTCTGGTACCTCATATTACATTGATGAATATGCAGGCATGATTTCTAACAGTTGGATTCAACTACCTACTCGTGAGTGGGCTTGGGCTCAAAAAAATGGCGCTCTTGCCTCTGGTTGGTTTAACACACCAAATGGTAGAACTTGGTACTTTGATCCATCTGTTCCACAGCATCCAGCGCTTATTGGCAACGTCGAAATTGACGGCACATATTATCATTTCGATGAAAACTATGGAATCCTTAGAAATAGTTGGACTCACAATGATGATGGTTCATGGTCTTGGGTAGATACTTATGGCTCATTCTATTCAGGTTGGAAACATTTCCCAAATGGTAAATGGTTTTACTTTGATCCAGAAGACTCAATCCATCGCATGAAAACTGGACTTTTCCAACTTCCTAGCGGTTCATATTACGTTGATGAAAATGCTGGTATGACTTCAAGTAATTGGGTGTCCCTACCAGACGGAAATTTGTCCTGGGCTCAATCTAGCGGCGCGCTTGTCTCTGGATGGTTTACTACTCCTGGCAATAAAACATGGTACTTTAATCCATCTTCAATTGACCATGCCGCATACGTTGGAGAGCATTCAATTGATGGAAAGAATTACTACTTTGATAAAAGCTATGGTCTAGCAAAAAATGAATGGGTTACTCTTTCAAATGGCGTAAAACGTTGGGCAGGGCCAGACGGAGTACTGACTGGATTCATTTCTCCCGAAGGAGTCTTCTCTACAGATGACGGTTCACAGCCAACAGGAGCGGTACATCTTCCTGGCTTGACTGTAAACGTTGGCTCTGACCATAAAATTAAGACAGGTTGGATAAAAGAAAATAGTAAAGATTTTTACTATCTTTCTAATGGTGCACCAGCAGATGGATGGCTTAATATTCATGGAACTTGGTACTATTTTAGTTCCAATGGAGAAAAACAAACTGGTTGGATTAATTCAAAGGGCAGTTGGTACTTCCTTGATTCTGACGGCAAGATGAAAACCGGATGGATTAAAGATAACGGCAAGGACTACTATCTCAGTAATAATGGTTCCATGCAAACTGGTTATGTAACCTGGGGTGGAAAACTGTATTGGTCAGCTGCTGATGGCGCTATGGAGGAACAGCCTTGCTACTACCCTGATATGTACCGTTACGCTCAAAACTACTATAGTGCTACTAACTGGCTCATCCAGATTGATACTACTGGTAATCGCTTTGCTGTATACAGGGGCTCACACGGTAACTGGGTTGTTTGGTACGAATGGCAGTGCACCACAGGAGCACCAGGAATGTGGACCCCTCATGGTCAATTTACCGTAGGTAACAAGGGTCTCTACTTTGGCTCTGGCTTTAGATGCTGGTATTACACGACCATTTCTGGTGAGTATCTTATTCACTCCATTCTCTATAACTCCGACGGTTATACCGTCCGTGATGGTAGGCTTGGATACAACGGTTCCCACGGTTGCGTACGTCTTGCAACAGAGAATGCTAAGTGGGTATATGACAACATTCCTTATGGAACTAAGATTGTTATTTGGTAATCCAACTAAACATGAAGCTCTATAGCAATAAACCCCAACTCATATTGAGCTGGGGTTTATTTGTTAGCTTATAAAATGTGGTTACGCAAAATACTTTGCTTCAAAATCCTTAAATTGCTCTGGAGTAGCGTTTTGATCTACCGAGAAGGACTGTGCAACCGCTACGGCCTGCTGTCTTCTGAGACCAGCCTTATCCTCGTCTCCTAGTTGCTCATAAACGTGAGAGAGCCTGTCGAGGGCATACACCACATACTCTGCAACTGAATCAGCTACGCCGGAGAGCAACATCATCGTTACAAGAGAGTCTGGCGAAAGCGCAAGAGCAGTCTCTGGGCTCAAATCAATGAGCTCTGCAACAGCTGCCTCTACCCCATCGAGTGACTCTTCAGTTTGAGTCTCTAAAGCATTTCCCAAACCTGCTGTGACCGTTGAAGTAAAGTCATCGATTACTTCCAAAATGTAATCACGTTGAAGCATTTTGTTCCAATCTACTAGTTAGTAGGAACAGGAATACGTAAGTGATCAAATGCAGCATGCGTTGCCTGTCTACCTTGAGGTGTTCTAATAATAAGCCCTTGCTGCAAAAGATATGGCTCATAAACATCTTCAAGTGTAGACGGATCCTCTGAGACTGCACTTGCAATGGTTGTGAGACCAACCGGACGACCTCTGAACGTCTCACAAAGCGCACGTAAAACACGTACGTCCATTACATCTAGACCAAGCTCATCAATCTCAAAGAATGAAAGCGCTTCTGAGGCTACCTGCCAGGTAATAGTACCTTCAGCTTTAACTTGTGCGTAATCTCGTACGCGTTTTAACAGACGATTTGCCAAGCGTGGTGTGCCTCTTGATCGAGAAGCAATTTCAGCAGCTCCCTGCTCATCAACTTCTACATCAAGGATGTTTGCCGAGCGCATGACAATAGTCTGAAGCTCAGGAACAGTATAGTAATCAAGGCGATAAGAAATACCAAAACGATCGCGCAAAGGACCAGTTAGAAGTCCTGTTCTTGTTGTTGCAGCCACAAGGGTAAAACGTGGAATATCAAGCCTGATTGACCGAGCTGCAGGACCTTTACCAATGACAATATCTAAGAAGAAATCTTCCATTGCTGGATACAAAATTTCTTCAACCTGGTGATTAAGTCTATGGATCTCATCTACAAAGAGGATATCTCCCTCTTCAAGATTGGTGAGGATAGCCGCTAAATCTCCTGCTCGCTCAATTGCAGGGCCAGAGGTTGTATGAAGCTTTGAGCCCATTTCTCCTGCTAAAACACCTGCAAGCGTTGTTTTACCAAGGCCTGGAGGGCCAGAAAAAATAACGTGATCAAGCGTCTCATTACGACTTTTTGCAGCCTCAATAAGAACACGGAGATTTGATTTAACGCGCTCTTGACCAAGATACTCATCAAGAGTTTTTGGTCGCAAGTTTCTATCTTGCTCCAGGTCTTCTGCCTGAAGTCCACTAGAAACTACACGCTGAGAAGTGTGTCCAGGAAATGGAGCTGGAGTAGACGACGACTCAAATAAGTTATCTGCATCTGCTTCCCACATTAATTACCACTTCCCAAACGCCTTAATGCATATCCAATAGCAGCTTCAATTGTAATAGCACCAGCCTCTTCATAGCCCTCAAGAGCAAGCGTTGCTTCCTGAGAAGTAAAGCCCATTCCAAGAAGAGCCTCAATAGCCTCTGATTCTACTGAAGTAACAGCAGGTTTTGGAATGGCAGCAAAGTCTGCAGGAGAAGTAAGGCCAACAAGCTGTTTGAGCTCTGCATCTTTTGCAAATACATCGGAAAGTTCAATTACTAAGCGCTCTGCCTTCTTCTTACCAAGACCAGAGACGCTCTTAAGACGATTGCCATCGTTAGTGGCCACTATCACAGCAAGTTGCTGTGGGGTAAACGTAGAAAGCACAGAAAGAGCCAGTTTAGGGCCAACTCCAGAAATTGCACGCAAGCGATCAAACAGCGCACGTTCTTCTCGCGAAGCAAATCCAAAGAGTTCCATCGAATCTTCTCTGACTACCATACGAGTTAAAACGGTAACGCCCGCCTCACCCGCTTGTGGAAGCGCAGCAGCTGTTGAAGCTGATATGCCAAGTTCATACCCAACGCCATTGACGTCGAGAACAGCAACTGAAGGTGTAACGGATACAAGTGTGCCCGTAAGCTGGACAATCATAGTTGTATTCTTCCCTTTCCAAGCGAGGTGGTTCTTACAAGATTAGCGTGACAAACCGCAGCAGCTAAAGCATCAGCTGCGTGGTCTGGGTGAGGCTGATGATCCAAGCATAAAATATTTTGAACCATATACATAACCTGCTGTTTATCTGCAGCTCCTGTACCAACAACAGCCTGCTTTATCTGCATTGGAGTATATTCTCCGACCGAGAGACCTGCTTTAGAACAAGCGACAATAGCGGCTCCGCGAGCATGTGCAGTAGGAATAGCTGATTTAACGTTTTGTCCAAAGTAAATGCTCTCGATAGAAAGAGCTTCTGGTGAGAACTTATCTATAACCTCAACAATCTGGTTATAGATTCTTCCCAAACGCATATCTATTGGCTCATCTGCAGTTGTAGTAATGCATCCATAGGCACGTGCACGGCATTCAGAGCCCCTTGTCTCTACAATTCCCCATCCAGTGTGAGCAAGACCAGGGTCTATTCCAAGAATTACCATTGCACCTCCTAATATAGAACGTTCGTTCTATATTATCACAGAGTGTGCGCAAACGACGCAACTAATTTTCTGAGAAGGGGCCTCTCCACATTTTGGGATCGACCATGCCAATTTGCGTGTCAGTTTCTTGAGCAAGCTCCTTTAAAAGCTCCAGCATATCCTTAAAGCCTTCCTGAGCCTCTGTTGGGTCAACTGACAACTCAGGCAAATGCATAGAAGTCCCCTGAATTTCTCGCAAAGAATTGCGTAAGGACTCTACCAGGTTAGATTCTGAAGCCTTTGTATCTCTAATTCTGTCTTGCCAGACTGACGCGTGTGGAATTTGAGCATTTGTGAGGCTCTTAGAAGACATCTCCAGTACCTCAGTGGTGTTTCTACGGTCTTTTTGGCGAGCGTGGAGCATAGAAATAATTGCTTTGACCTCGTCAACCTTTCCCATTTCTTCCACAATGGCAGAAATGCTTTTATTCCACTCAAGATAGCTGGTAAGCACGTAATCAACAAACTCGATGCGCTCTTGAGGCGTTGGTGCAGCATTCTCCAACCCATCAGTTACAACCTCAGAGATATTCTCGAGAACTGCATGGTCAATAGCTGGCGAGAAGGTATTTCTTACCCTTGCAAGGTCAACAATGTCTGCATGATACATATCTCCAAGAGGCCACAGAGAATGCGCACTAGAAATCTCTGTTCCTTTGAGCGCAAGAATGGTTTTATCGGCAGTCTCAAGCGTTAGGTAATTGTGCTGGTCAGCGTATGCGTAGCCGTATGCGCTCACCAATTTTGTATCGGTAAATGTCGAGAAAACCGTGCTATCTACAGCAACTTTATTAACACGAAGTCTTGCGGTAAGAAGCTCTGCAGCACTTGTTGCTCGAGAATCTTTGTTTGGAAGCAGCAGTACATGCACGCGCATAGGACCTAAGGCGTCTGAGGCAAGAGCCATGGTAACAAGAGAATTGAGCGAGCCGTCAACTGTAATAAACACGCCGTCAAAGCCAGATTTTACTGTGTAATCACGCACGCCTGTAGCCAATACGCCCCAGGTAGTAAGCGCACTGTTGTAGACACCCGCCGTATCTTCTCTATCAAAGTTTTCGATAGTGTCTTGATCAACCTCGCAGACAACCATGTCTTCTGAGAAAGATGCTGCTTGTTTGACCAAATCCCCTGAAGGTGACAAGAAGAAACTTGAACCGCAAAACACCTGATTACCATAGGCGCCAACAGCGTTTGCCGCAATCAGCCAGCTATCAAATTCTTCAACATCTCCCAGATAGCGGCTTTCTGCCACCGCCATGCCCATAGCAGATGAAGAATCATCAACAGCAAAGCCAAAATAGGGCAGATAAATGACAGCATCTAACGAGTCGTCGACATCTTGCCATGCGTCAAGATCGTCGTAGGTAAAAGCAACGCCAAACGTAAGGCCACCTGCTTCAAACTTTGCAAGCTCAACGGTATTCTCGCCAGATGCTTGTGCGGAGCTAGCAGAACGAGCAAGAGCGCTCATGTGCGCTATCTGGGCAGTCAATTTCAGCGGGGTTACAGCACCGTTTCTGACGAGAAGAGCCTCGCTAGCTGCGCTTCCATCAAACTCTGTTACAACAGGAATGAGAGCCGCAATAGGAAGTTTTTCTGAAAGCGAGTTGATAATCTCGGAGAGGTCTGCAAAAAGACCTTCTGTATCAGCTTCTGGCACACTGAGCAGTCCCGTAAGGGTTGGCGCAGGATAAATGACTAGCTCAGCGCCTTGTTGTTGGGCTCTCAGAGCATATTCCAGCATGGTCTGAGCGGTAAACTCAAAATCACCAGCCTGAGTGTTCATTTGTGCAACTGCTATGCGCATACCATTCCTATCATGAAGTGCTTAGTTTGTTTTTACCCAAAAACAAACAGGTGTAGTAATAAGAAACGGAGCCGCAGGTAGCAGCTCCGTTCAGATTCACAGATAAGCTTAGCTTGTTAAATATGCAACCAGTCTTAGAGGGAAACCTTCCAAAGACCGTGAAGGTTGCAGTACTCATAAGCCTCAGCCTCAACGCCCTCCTCAAGGGTGAAGGTAGCAACTGGCTCCTGGCCAGGCTTAAGCTGTGCGAACTGAGCGCCGTTCTCAGAAACAAGAGCGATGAACTCAATGTAGTGCTCTTCGAGCATTGGATGAGCAACCTCGCCAACACGGACGGTAACGGTGTTGCCCTCACGAGTAACAAATGGAACGTGCTTCTCAGCTGCACCATCAGTAACGCCAGCCTGGAGAAGCTCGAGGTCTGCTGCCTCTACGTTGCCTGCGACACCGTAAACAACAGCGCCTGTCTCCTTGTTACGATAAAACTTTGCGTCGATCATTTTTTCTCCTCTCACGACATCCTAAGATGTCAGAATTTCTTAGCAAGTGCTACTTAAATAGTAACAGTTATTACTTAAGAGTAACCTGCAAATTTAGAATCGATAAAATCTAAACAATCTGTGCGTATCCGCTTTGACCAATAAAATCTTTAAGCTCAGTCAAAAGAACCATGCTACGTCCATCAATTCTGGTGGGAATTTCCATACGCATGACATCGCCCATATCTGTTTCTACCCTAATCTCGATGCAGTCCATACCAGGATAGCGCGAGAAAATCTGTCCGAGTGTCTCGATAGTCTGTCTTTGAAGCTGAGAAGCAGGCATATGGATAACGAGTGTCTTTGGTGTGTTATTGACGCTGTTAAGCTCAATAGGATTAACTTCTTGCGCAATAACCTGGTCTCCTCTATCAGAGCGCTCAAGCTTTCCAAGAACAGAAATGAAGATGTCACTCTGGCTCTCGCCAGTCTCTGGGTCAACATCGCCAGCAAGAAGTCTTGCAGCCTTTTTGTAGAGCTTGGGGAACATGACAATGGTGACGCTACCCTCCATGTCTTCTAGCGTAACAATTGCCATTGGGTCTCCGTTTTTAGTGGTGCGCTTCATAACGTTGGTAACCATACCAGCAAAGCGGATGGGTTTACCTTCTGGAACCTTGAACTGCTGAGACATAGCACCATTAGGAAGCTGAACCTCTACGTTCTCTTCAATTTCTGCAAGAGCATAATCTCTACTCTTGGCAAGGGCGTACTCATACGGACGAAGCGGATGGTCAGAGACGTAGATACCCAGGACTTCGTACTCTTTAGTAAGCTTGAATCGCCTATCCCACTCAACGCCGTCTGGCTCTGGGACAATATCGCTAAAGCCAGAACCTTCTACCTCTGCAAACATATCAAACATTGAGAACTGGCCAACGGCCTTATCTTTTTGACGCTTAGTAGCAGCATCGATAATGTTTTGTGGATTGTTCTTATCCACAAAACTCATCATCTGCATACGGGTATAGCCTGTTGAGTCAAAGGCTCCTGCCTTGATAAGAGCTTCAACAACATTGCGCTTTGCCTGGCTTGCATCAACACGATCAACAAAATCGTGAATGTTGGCAAAAGGACCGCCTTTTTGGCGCTCAAGCATGATTGCTTCGCCAACACCAGCGCCTACGCCACGGATTCCTGCAAAGCCAAAACGAATACCCTCTTTAGTAGCAGTAAAGTCTTTACCAGACTCGTTAATATCTGGCGGAAGAATCTTGATGCCCTCATGACGGCAAGCGCTTACGTAGTGAACAATCTTATCCGTCTTGCCCATGTATGAGGTAAGAACTGCAGCCATAAACTCATGTGGATAATGCGCTTTAATCCATGCGGTCTGCATAACAAGAATTGCATAACCAGCAGAGTGAGACTTGTTAAATGCGTAAGAAGCAAATTCAAGAACATCATCCCAGATGTTTTCTGCAACTGAGCGATCAAATCCATTACGAACTGCACCGTTTTTCCAGTGAGCTTCCATGGTCTCATCAGTACCGTCGTCCCAGTGCTGGACAACCTCCTGCATGAGCTTAATCTTCTTTTTTGCTACTGCTTTTCTTACCTTGTCAGACTCGCCTGCGGTAAAACCAGACATCTTCATAGAAATCTGCATAACCTGCTCTTGGTAGACCATGGTTCCGTAGGTTTCTTCCAAGATGTCGTGAAGACGTGGATCGTAATCTTTGACTTCTTCTCTACCGTTCATACGGTTGATATAGCTGGTAACCATACCCGCGTTAAGAGGACCAGGACGATAAAGAGCGATAAGTGCGACGATGTGCTTATACTCTGTTGGTCTCATGCCCTTAATGGTTGCAGTCATACCTGCAGACTCAACCTGGAAAACACCAGCAGTTCGACCTTCTCTCAGAAGTCTATAAATCTCTGGGTCTGTAAACGGAATGTTATCTACATCAATATCAATTCCGTAGTTATCCTTCACGTTTTTGATTGCACGAGAAATAACCGTTAGAGTTCTTAGTCCCAAGAAGTCCATCTTAAGAAGGCCCATGTCTGCGACAGAGTGACCCTCATACTGCGTAATCTCTACGCCGCCCTTGGTATCTACCTT
>CAUTOT010000027.1:0-11495 GCA_963539765.1 uncultured Atopobium sp.
AGAGAAGCGATTATGCGTATTTTTGAGGTCAAGTGTTATCTGACCTCGCGCTTGAAGCCAGTAATGAGCGGACGGCATGAAATGCGTACTAATCGGAAGCCCCAATCGCGGAGGTCGATTTGAACAAATATATGCGTCATAGACGCTTACCTTCATGCTCTACCCTTATGACAGCACTTCTTGTAGCAGTGCTTGTTGTTAATACCTTTTTGTTTGGCGTCTCAAGAGCTCAGGCAGAGACTCTCGAAGAGCTCCAGGCCAAGGTAGAGCAGACCAATTCTGATTACGATGCCGCTAACCAGCGCGTAGCTGAGCTGCAAAAGCAGATTGCAGACAACGAGGCTCGTATTGCAGAGATTGAACAGCAACTCCCAGAGCAGCGCTTAAAAGCTGCAGAGTCTATTAGAGCTATGTATCGTATGCAGCAGGGCTCCATGGGAATTATTGATCTGCTTTTGTCGGCAGATAACTTTAATGATTTGATTGCTGTTGTTCAGTATCTTGAGATTATCCAGAACAAAAATTCAGATGCTATCAACCACCTTGTTGACCTTAGCAAAGAGCTTTCTGAGACTCAGTCATCTTTAAATGCACAGATGGCAGAAGCAGAAGAGCAGAAGAAAGCTGCTGAGGATGCTATGAATGCAGCAATTGCAACAAGAGAGCAGTTGCAGGCTGAGCAGGCTGCGCAGGCAACAGCAGAGGCAGCAGCTGCAGAAGAGGCTCTGAAAGAAGCTTCTACTGAGACTACCTTTACCAACGCTTCTGGTAATACCACTGAGGTCACTACCCCATCAACTCCTTCGGCTCAAAATGTTGACTGGTCAAGCGATAAGACCAACTTTGTAAGCAGCTGGGGCGCTCGAATTGATGCGTATCTTGCTGGTTCCCCTCTTGCCGGCTACGGCTCAACCTTTGCTGAGGCTGCATGGGCCTACGGCGTTGATCCGCGTCTCTCGCCTGCTATTTCTGCAGTTGAGAGTACAAAGGGTAGGTATAACTTCCTCCCCTACAACGCATGGGGTTGGGGTTCTGCTAGCTGGGGTAGCTGGGAAGAGGCTATCTGGGATCACACGGCTGGTCTTGCTGCTGGCTATGGCGGAAGGCTTTCTGTTTCTGGCGCTGCAAAGTACAACCCAGCAAATCCAAACGGCTGGTACTCGGCAGTTCTTACGCAGATGGAGCTCATCTAAGCTTCTGGCCACATAATCTTTAGAGAACGTTAAACCCCGCAGTTTACCTGCGGGGTTTTTGTTGTCGGGTGCAGAGGCGATTGTAGGTTGAGTTGAGCTTGGAGTGGACGGGTTTCTCGCCAGATGACGGGTGGGCGCGAGTAGTGCGGGTGCGAGGGCGCTTCCGGGCGCGGCTACGCGGTGAGCACGACCATGGCGAGGATGAGGGCAAAGCCGATGAGGTCGGCAACGCTAAAGGTGATTCCTAGCACCAGTACGGTGGTAATGGTTGCCATAACGGGCTCGATAGTACCCAACAGAACCGCTCTAAGTGAGCCTGCGTCCTTAACGCCCTGCAGGTAAAGGCCGTACGCCAAGAACGTTCCTACCAACACACCAATGGCTACCAGCAAAACACCAAAGGCGTCCAGCTGAGGCATGTGATTCCAGGGCTGATAAAAAACAGCGATGAGCGTGCCAGAGAACAAAAATGCTAGGCCGTTTACGGTAAAGCTTCCCCACTTCTCCATCAAAGGCTTGGGCAAAATGGAGAGCGCTGCCTGAGCAAACGCACACATAACGCCCCAGAAAATACCTGCTGTTGGCAGGTTAAGCGTGCCGGGATTTCCTCCTGTTACCAAAAGATATGTGCCAATAAGTGCCAAAACAATGCCAAGAATCTCGCGACGGCGAGGCCAGCGCCTACCAACCACGCACACAAAGGCCAAAACGCCCAACATGCCCAACGACTGCATAATGGTTGCAGTTCCAGAATTAGTGGCATTAACTGCATAAATGTAAGCAACTTGCGAGAATAAGATGGCAAACAAACTAACTACAAAAATCTTTGCCAACTCTTTTGGCTTCCTAATGACAGTTGTGAGATTTTTTCTATCAAACGCAAAGGCAGTACCCAAGAATAACCAGCAGGCACAAAGCTCGCGAATATCAATCAGCCACATGGGATCAACTTGATAGGTATCTAGCAGGTATTTTGCGGCGGTTCCAAATGCGCCCCAGGAAGCTCCGCCAATCAAGACAAACAGTATTCCTCGATATATTTTCTTCTTATTATCAGGGGTTATTTCAGCGTCGTCGCTACCAAGTGCTTCCTCTTCTACTGGAGTCTCTATAACGTCTGCAGTCTTAGAAGACTCCACCGTGCTCTCATTAGAAATGAAATCATTCATCTGGGTATAAATCTTTCATTACAAAATACGGATACAAGTGTCACTTTTTCTCTGACGCGGTAGTATCACAATAACAAAAATCCACCTTACCCTGCTCCGCGCAGATCCTTAGGTCTCTAAACGGTCCCATCAAGGCAAGGTGGTCCCAAAAAACGGCATTGATGCTCACGTAAGTTTTCGTATAGATTGGCAGCTTATGACGTCTAAGTATTCGCAGATGGACAGTGCGTTTTCTGTTGGCACGCTTCACGCAGAAGACAAAAGCTTTGAGGTAATCTCGGCTGAGTGGGTTAACGAGATTTCTGGTTACGCGTACATCTTTAAGCACATTCCCACAGGTGCCCGCCTTATGTGGTTTGCCTGCGACGATGATAATCGCTCGTTTGCCATTGCTTTTAAGACACCTCCTGTAGATCACACCGGCGTCTTCCACATCCTGGAGCACTCAGTTCTCTGTGGCTCCGATGCCTATCCTGTTAAGGAGCCGTTTGTTAACCTGCTCAAGACCTCTATGCAGACGTTCTTGAATGCAATGACCTACCCCGACAAGACGGTTTACCCTGTGGCCAGCACTAACGTAGCTGACTTGGAAAACCTCATGAGCGTGTACCTGGACGCCGTTCTGCATCCTGCAATCTATAAGCGCAAGCGCATCTTTGAGCAGGAAGGCTGGCACCTAGAAGCTGACGAGCAGGGCAATCTTAGCTACAACGGTGTTGTCTTCAACGAGATGAAGGGCGCCCTCTCTGATCCAGATCGCGTACTCTACGATTCTGTCAGCGAGGCCCTCTTCCCTGATACCGCCTACGGCAAAGAGTCTGGCGGCAAGCCTCGCGCAATCCCTGAGCTAACCTACGAGAACTTCCTGGACACCCACGCTCGCCACTACGACCTCTCTAACAGCTACACCTTCCTCTACGGCGACCTTGATTGCGAGCGTGAGCTCTCCTTTATTGCCCAGAGGTTTGCAGCTGCCGAGAAACGCGATGCAGGTGCCCCCAATCCGCTTAACCTGCAGGCACCCGTGTTGCCCAAGCCCTGCCAGGTCCGCATGAACACCACAGCCGACAACTCCAGCATTGGCCTGGGCTACGTGCTTGGAACGCCTGACCAGCGCAATAAGATGATGGCAGCAGATATCTTGTTTGACACCCTCATGGGCTCCAATGAATCCCCGCTCAAGCGTGCAATTCTTGACGCGGAACTGGGCGATGACTTTAGCTACTATCTCTCCGATGACCTTGCTCAGCCGATGCTCTTCTTACAGCTCAAGGGCCTCAGAGAAGGAGCAGCTCAGAAGTTCCGCGAGCTGGTTGAGACCACCTGCCAGAAGATTGCTACCGAGGGCATTGATTCAAAGAAGCTCAACGCGTCCATTGCACTAGCAGAGTTTAATCTGCGCGAGAATGACCAGCCTTACTCAAACGGTATTGAGTACACGCTGCGTTCGCTCTCAAGCTGGCTCTACGACGACGCTCGTCCTCTGGACTACATCCGCTACGAGGACGCCATTGCCTACGTCAAAGAACTTGCAGCTCAAAAAGGCTTTGAGAAGCTGCTTTTGGAGCTCATTTGCAACAGCAAGCACGCAGCTCAGGTTGAGCTGGTCCCCACAGATGAGGGAGACGCTCAAGAAGAGGCTGCTGAGCTGGAGCAACTCCGCTCTACGCTCACCGATGAGGATGTCGAGAAGATCCGCGCAGAAGTTGAGGCACTCCGTTTGGAGCAAGAAACACCTGACGCTCCAGAAGACTTAGCCAAGCTGCCGTCCCTCTCGCTCAGTGATATCGGTGCAGGTAGAGAGCGTCCTGCTGGCTTTGAGGTTGAAGCTCCTCTGCCATGCATTGCGCATGAGCTGGACACTCACGGCATTGACTACGTCTACCATTACTTTGATCTGACCCGCGCGGTTACCTTTGAAGAGCTGCCACTTGTGGGCATTCTTGCTGAGGCACTCGGCAAGCTTGATACAGCATCACACACCGCCTCTGAGCTGGATATTCTTATTGAGAGCAACCTTGGTCACCTCTCGTTCTTCACTGATATCTACGACCAAGACACGCTTGACCAGGCGCACCCCGCCTTCATTGTTGCCGCAAGTGCCCTTGCCGAGAAAACCCAGGGACTTGCAAGCATTCCTTCTGAGGTTTGGTCTAGCACGCGCTTTGACGATTTGAGCCGCTTAAAGAACATCTTGATTCAGCGTCGTATTGCGCAGGAGCAGTACTTTGTTGGCGCTGGTCATACTGCAGCACAGAATAAGGCTTTGACCGCCTACTCTGCAGCTAATCGCGTAAACGATGCTCTGGCAGGCGTTGGCTTCTATGAGTACCTGAAGAACTTGCTTGCCAACTGGGATGAGCGAGCCCCTCAGCTTGCAAAAGACCTGGATGCGCTCACCCGCAAGATGTTCCGTGCAGACAACGTTACGGTCAGCTTTACTGGCTCCGCTCAGAGCCGCGAGGCGTTCTGGCAAGCAGCGGGAGATCTTGGCCTCAAGAAGGACAATGAATCGCAGGTAGACAGCGCAACACCAACCCTTGTTATCCCTGAGGGTAAGCTGCAGCACGTGGCGTATATCATTCCGTCAAACGTTTCCTACGTTGGTCTCTCCTATCCAAACGTTGCCCATGCAACCAATGAACAGCAGGGTAACTGGCTCATTGCCACCAGAGTTCTGGGTCTTGATTACCTGTGGAACGAGGTTCGCGTCAAGGGCGGAGCTTATGGCGTTATGTTCAGAAACTCTATTGCTGGCCTGCAGAGCTTTGTCTCCTACCGAGACCCTGCGCTTGATGCAACCCTTGACCGCTATGTTGGCGCAGGTAGCTGGCTCTCTGAGTGGACTCCAGACGCTGACGAGTTTGAGGGTTACGTAGTTGCCTCTGTAGCAGGCGTTGACGCGCCTGTGCCTGCTCGTATGCTTGCTCGCAGGCAAGACATTGAGTATTTCAACCATCGTGATCCAGAGCGTCTTCTTAAGCTTCGCGAGAAAATCCTTCACGCCCAGGTTGATGACATCAAAGAACTGGGAAGCACCATGCCTCAAAGTTATGATGACCTCTCGGTTGTTGTCTTTGGTGCCAAGGATGTCATTGAAGCCTCCAAGCTTGATCTTGAGGTTGTCGACCTCTTTGGCGGTCAGGAGAACTAGGCCTGGTAGCTGCAACAAAACGCAAAAAGCCCTGTCATGTACGCGCATGACAGGGCTTTTCTTGTGAGGCATGAGGTGCAGCCAGACGGTCTTCTCGCCAAGCAGTGCGCTCAGCCAGGGGCCTTACTCGCTTCTCAGCGCCTGAACTGGATCGGATTTAGCTGCTCTACCTGCAGGGATAAGACCTGCAAGAAGCGTTAGGACAACGCTGATTAAAATCAAAATAAGTGCTCCGTTTATCGGCAAGATCACCAAATTGTCCACGTTAAACATGGCTTTGACCACAGCATTTGCGGGCAAAATAAGCAGTTGTGTAATGCCAATGCCCATAACACCAGAGATAAGTCCTTCAATAAACGTCTCTGCATTAAATACGTTGGCAATGTCTCGCCTGGAAGCACCAATGGAGCGCAGGATACCAATCTCCTTTTTGCGCTCAAGTACCGAGATAAACGTAATGATGCCAATCATAATGCTGGAAACAACAAGCGAAATAGATACAAACGCAATCAGCATCGCCGAGATCATATCAACAATCAGCGTGACAGAACTCATCAACGCACCAACAATGTCGGTATACGTAACTACCTTAGACTCTTCACCTGCAGCCTTTGCATCAGCGTTGTACGTATTAAGAATTTCAACAATCTTCTCTTTGCTTGCAAAGTCTTTAGGATAAATATTGATTGACGTGGGCTTATTAAGATCCGCATATCCCATCTTAGTAAGATTTGATTCATACGTTGCTGGCGTTGCCCTTAGCATTGACGCGGCAATAGCTGCGAGCTGCGATGGGTCAGCATTGAGCTTAAAGGCACTTGCGAGCGTTGCTTGATCTATCTGCATAGCATTAGACATATTTGCCGCAATGCCCTGCATAGCTGTATTGAGAGCGCCTGCAATCTGATTTTGCATCCTGAAAGCCACCTGCGTCATCACGCTGGTTAGCGCAGACTGCACGTAAGCACTCATAGCACGCGTAATAGCTGCAGAAAGTGCACTTGCAATCTGTGATTGATAAGCACTCATAAGCCTCTGAGAAACCTCAGCCTGGACGCTTGGAAGGTCTGGATTGGTTCCCAGCTTATTTGCCAGAGCACTAACCAGCTGTTGCTGCAGGTCATCGGTATCAACCGCAGAAGAAACCGTAGTCACAATCTGCGTACGCACCTGATCTGTTGCTAGGTAGTCTGCCATGGTCTTGCCGGGATTAGCAGCACTCCAAGAGTTCCATCCCAGAGCAATGTTGCCCATGAGCGAAGAAATAGCAGCTTGTCCTCCTGGTTTGAAATTAACGGTAATGCCAGAAAGAATCTGCTGAATGTCTGCTGCAGAAAGCTCTGGGAAAGCCGCCGCCAGCGCAGCTGGATCAAGCGAAGACGTAACGGAAGACAGTACATTGCTGTCAGACAGATTCAGCTGTGACGGATCAAAAGCTGGTAGCTGCACGTCAGAAAGGTCAAGCGAGGACATATCCAGCCCAGACAGATTAATTGACGAGAAGTTCAGTGCCTGTGGATTAAAGTTAAACGCCGAAGACAGCACGTTAGGATCAACGGAAATGAGAGAGCCGATAGAAAGTCCCTCAGAAGTTTGACCGTTCTTCTCGTCCTCAAAGGTTTTACCCGTGAAAACATCAACGTCCGGACGATTCATCTGGTCCTGAACAATAGGAGAGGCCTCTGCATCAGAAATCATCTTCTGAGTCAGCTGTGGCGTGTAGTAAATGCCCTCAGAAAGCGCTCCTGTGGTAGTTGGATCTTTTGCCTGAACAACACCAACAATATGCAGGTCAGGTGCATTTGCAATGAGGTCATTCATGTATGACTGGTCATCGGATTTGTCTGTCCAGACACCAAGATTTCCGTCCCATACATAGCGCTGATAAGGCATAACCAGCTTAAACGTTGGAGACATCAGCTGCTCGTAGGTGTATGTATTATGAGACTCTTCGATAGTGCCAGATTCTCCACTTGCAATTTTATCAACGGTAGAGCGCAGGCCAGCATAGTCACGCAAGCCAAGCGTGTACTCCAAAAAGTCATCCATAGTGCCGTTTGGACGCAGCACCAGAACAGCCTCGTTCCAAGCGGTAGGCCATCTGCCAGCACGAACTGTATAACGGTCCTCGTAAATAGAAGGATTTCCCGGAAGCTCATTAAACAGCGTGGTGCTTGCAAATGAAGCAAGTGGACTATATGACGGAATCTTAGGCGACACCTTAGAAAAGGTAACGTCTGGCTGCACCTGAACAGGGTCAGAAGAGCCAGAGTCCGCGCCTGCTGGTAGGTAGATAAAAGGGCTTACAGAATAGCCATAGGTAATAGCACTGGCATACGTATTAATGCCGCCACCATTATTGTCGAGAAAAGCCTTCAAGCTGGTCAGATCATTGGACCCGATGCTTTCTGCCTGCATTCCCAGCCTGTTGTTGGTAGGAATAGCGCCCTCAGCGGGTTGGTTTTCTAGCTTTGCAGCCTCTGCATTTTTCTGATTCTGCGTCATCTCGCTTTGTGCGTCTTGCGTTTGAGAATCAGCCGAGTCAGAACTGCTTCCACTTCCAGAAATAAAGGAAGAAATATTAACGGACTGCTCAGAGATGGTGAGTGGATACATTGAAAGCGTATCCTCCTCAACCTTCTTGATGTACTCGTTTGTACCATTTGCCAGCGCCAGAATTGCCGCAATACCAATAATGCCAATAGAGCCTGCAAACGCTGTCATAAGCGTGCGGCCCTTTTTGGTCATGAGGTTGTTAAACGAGAGACCCAGTGCAGTCAGAAGCGACATAGATGTCTTGCGAGAAGGCTTAGCTTCTCGGCGAGAAACGCTTGCAACGTCAAATGGATCTGAATCCGCAGTTACCCGACCATCCGCCAGCTCGACAATACGCGTTGCATACTGGTGGGCAAGCTCTGGATTATGCGTAACCATAATAACCAGACGGTCTTGCGCAACCTCTTTGAGCAGGTCCATAACTTGTACAGAGGTTGAAGAGTCAAGCGCGCCTGTTGGCTCATCTGCCAGCAAAATCTCTGGATCGTTTACCAGGGCGCGAGCAATAGCAACACGCTGCATCTGTCCACCAGAAAGCTGATTTGGTCGCTTGTTTGCGTGTGCTTTGAGGCCAACCTTATCAAGCGCTTCAAGTGCACGTTCATGACGCTCTGCCTTAGGAACACCAGAAAGTGTCAATGCAAGCTCAACATTGCTGACTACACTTTGGTGCGGAATAAGGTTGTAGCTCTGAAATACAAAACCAATGCGGTTATTTCTGTACGTATCCCAATCGCGCTCTTTGAACTTCTTAGTAGAAATGCCATCTACCAGCAAATCTCCTGAGTCAAAGCGATCAAGACCACCAATAACGTTAAGCATAGTGGTCTTACCCGAGCCCGAAGGACCAAGGATTGCTACAAACTCGTTATCCCTAAAAGCAACGGAAATATGATCCATTGCGGTTTGTTCAAATCCACCAGTGTTGTAACGCTTTGAAATACCTTTGAGCTCAAGCACGGGTTACTTCTTTCTTGTTGGGCCATCTGGAACGCGGAGCTGTGCCGTTAGTTGATTGCATCTCCGTCGGTTGCATCTGTATCAGCTGCATCGGTCTTCTCGCCAGCAGCTTTCTGAGCAGCTGCATCTTCTGCAAATGGGTCAGCAGTAACGTCTTCAATAACCTTCTGCTGAGCCCAGCTCAAGCCGTAGAGCAGGCCAAAGAGTGCCCAGAACCATGGCGCATAGAGCATGACAACCATAAGAATGGCAAAAAGTCCTCGGAGAAGAACCCAAGGAAGCACCACAATCAGGAAGAAAAAGAATGGCAGCACAAAAAGGATTGCAGCAAGCGTACGCAATACAACTGCCACTGTCTTAGTTACCGAGAAGCCGGTATTGCGTGCAATAAGCAGGCCCACCAGGCCAGCAATGCCAAAATACAGCATGATTGGCGCAACAATGTAGGAATAGAACAGTGGAGTGGAAGGGTCTTGAGGCAGCGTTTGTCTCAGAACCATCAAAACAATTCCCAAAACCGTCAAAACGCCAAGAAATGATGCGTTTCCAATAAAAGTCTTTTTCGTCATAGTTAACTCCTTTGTTAAGGGGTATTAAGTATAGTGTAATTAGTACCTTGTTCCCGACCTTGTCTATTTCATACGCGGGATGTGGCTAAAACCGCTGTTCTCCATATGTTTCAAGGTCAAACGTTTGAATTAGAGGAGTTTTTCATGACTGATGCAGAACTCAAAGCAAGCGCCGAGGCGTTTGTTAACGAGCACTGGGAAGAGATTATTGAGGATATTCGCTACCTTGTACAGGTAGAGTCCGTTGAGGATCTGTCTCTAGCAGAGCCTGGCAAGCCTTGGGGTCCAAAGTCTTATGAGGCGCTTCGTCGCGGTCTTGAGATTGCAGAGCGCCTGGGCCTTGAGACTACAGATGTAGACGGCTACCTGGGCTTTGGTGACCTTCCCGGTGAGTCCGAGAAGTACCTTGCTACCATTGCTCACTCCGATATTGTCCCTCTGGGCAAGGGTTGGACGGTAGACCCGCTTGACGTTACCCGTCGCGAGGGCTTCATTCTGGGCCGTGGCGTTCTTGACGATAAGGGCCCTCTTGCCCTCTCGCTCTGGGCAGCTCACTTCTTTGTTGAGCAGGTCAAAAAGACTGGCAAGAAGCTTCCTTACACCCTGCGAGCCATTGTTGGTAACAACGAGGAGACCGGCATGGGTGACGTCCCTTATTACCTCTCCAAGTATCCAGAGCCAGCATTCTGCTTCACGCCAGACGCTGAGTTCCCCCTTATCTGCGGCGAGAAGGGCGTGTACCACGCACAGTTCACTTCTCCAAAAATCGCTGGTGCACACAGCGAGAAGATCGTTGAGCTTGACGGTGGTACCGTACCTAACGCTATTCCAGGTCTTGCAAGCGCACTTGTTCGCGCTGACGCATCTACCTTGGCTGACACTGATTCCATCAAGGTTGAGGACGCAGGCGTTGAAGATGATGGCACCAAGCTTGCTCGCATTAACGCAACGGGTAAGGGTGGACACGCTTCCATGCCTGAAGGAACTGTCAACGCAATTGGTCTGCTTGTAACCTACCTGCTTGATAACAACCTCTGTGGAGAAGAAGAGCGCGGCTTCCTGACCTTCTCGCAGCAGCTTTGCTCAACTACTGATGGTACTGGTACGGGCATCCAGAGTGCAGACGACAAGTTTGGTCCTCTGACCTGCATCTCTGGTACTATTCGCACCAAGGGCGATGTCTACGTACAGACCATTGACTCTCGCTATCCTACTTCCACTACTGGCGAGGCTATCACTAAGCGCATGACTGAACTTGGCGAGGATCACGGTTGCACCTTTGAGGTTCTCTCCGATGCTGTACCTTTCTACATTGACCCAAGCTCCCCTGAGATTACTACCCTGCTTGATACCTTCCATGAGTACACCGGCAGCGATGAGCAGGCGTTTGTTATTGGTGGCGGCACCTATGCACGTCACTTTAAGCGCGCAGTTGCCTTTGGTCCTTATGACAGCAAGGCCGCAAAAGACCTGCCAGAGTGGGTTGGTATGGAGCACGGTCCTGACGAGGGAATCTCTGAGGAGTGGCTCAAGCGCGCCCTTAAGATTTACATTGTCAGTATTGCTCGCCTGATGCAGCTTGACCTGTAAATTAATTGAACAGCAGAAACGCTAAAACAAAGCCTCTGTATTCCATTTGATTTGACTGCCTCCCATTTCTTGGACATAAGAAATGGGAGGTAGTTCATATGCGGGTGATTATGATTCTGCAGCGTGTTAGCGTCAGCTTTTAGGCCTGGCGCACAAAATAGCGCAGCTTTCTGGTGTTCTGCTGAAGAATCGACATGTTCTTAATCAAGATAGCCAGGCAGCTAGAGGTCGTACTGCTTGATATGCATCTCTATGCATAAACTTAACCTAATATGCTAGAAAATGAATAGCGTCATATAAAAGA